>JAPKDN010000462.1 GCA_028822575.1 Alphaproteobacteria bacterium
GGACAAAATAGAAAACCGCGCGCCACATCGCCGATCACCCAGCCGCCGCGAGCACACGCACGGCCGCGGACCGTAGATCCTGGATAGCTCCGTCAACGGCCAAACGTGCCCTTGCCATTTCCATCCAATCCGCGATCGCGTCGCCGGGAGCGCCATCCAAAGCTTCCAAGGCCATAACGGCCGCCGCGAGATCCCCAACACCCAGCGCCGTGTCGGCCGCGGCAAGCGCACCGTCCACCGTTCCAGCTCCGGCGTCATCGATCTTCCGGATCGTAACCAATGAGGCGACACGCGACAGAGTTTGCCCTAAAATCCCTTCACTTGGCCCCACATCTCGACTTCTGATCACCGCGCTGGAAGCCTCGGAGAATCGGGCCCGAAGCCTTACCAAGGTCGGTGCGCCGGTCGGTGCGATCGATGCCAATCGTTCCATGGGCGCGGATAAGCCCAACTGATCGCCCGCCACGGCGCGTAAGGAGGCTAACTGCGCCTCGTAAGGCCCCCCCCTGGAGGCTTCCGCCAATTGGCCGATACTCAAAAGCAGAAGTGACGCCCAGTCCCGGGCCGGCGAATCTTTGTCCAAAGCGATCCCGACGTCGCGGACTTGCTCTCCCAGCTCCGTCACTCGAGATGTTAACGCCTGCGCATCATCCCGCAAAACCGCGAGCGCCGCCGCTTCCGCCGCCGCCCGAGCTTCCATCGCGGCCACCCTTTCGGCAAGCCCGACGAGCGTACCGATCAAGGCGGCACTATCCGTCGAGGGTATTTGCGTCAGCGCCACTTCGGCGCTTTTCAACTGATCCTGCCTGTTTTCCACACGGCCAAGCCGGTTCGCGAGCGCCTCAAGCTGTCCGGCTAGATCATCCGGGATCGAGATCCCTGAGTTTGCCGCGGTCGCGCCCAAGACATCACTCGATTTATGCTCAAGCGCCTCAAGTCGTTCCTCAAAGAGAGACAACCTGACCTGGACCGACGCCAACCGATCCGCCCATTTCCACGTGGCGTCTCGCCATTCTGCGGCGGCATTGGATGATTTATCGATCGTTGGTCCGGTTGGTGCCGCCTTGACCGGGCTCTGGGATGCTATTGGCTTGGATGGGACGCTGCTTGAGACACGCGCCTCGGCGTCTTGGATGTCGTCTTGCCGGGGTTCACCGACATGGGTTATCGCCCAGCGAGGGACATTAATACTCATTTCCAAGTTCTCAAGATCCAATCCAACCCGCCCGAGCACCAAACTGGCATTCGTCCGCCAATATGGATAGGTGCCAGCCGCGGCCAACAAAGCGATGACCAAAATTGCCACCAACGCCCCATAGAGCTTAAATTTACGTCTCAGCGATGACGGCGGCGAGGATTCAGCCGCGTCATGGTCTATCGTTGGACTCGACTCCGCGTCGTTCGCTTCGACTGGCTTAGCCCTAGCGTCCAATTGACTTTCGTCGCTCGCCGACATGGCACTGCTCGCTGGTTGAATACGGTCTCGACAATAACAGGATGGCGGCGGGTTGTGTCGTCAATTGGGCAGCAGCGCCAACAGATCAACTTGATTGGGCCGACTCGCCACCGCGACCTTTCGCCACGTCACGGCCCTGGCGACATCGGCCGCCGCGTGACTGATGCAGAACGCCGTCATTTCCTTGGCCATCGGTTCCAGGTTTGCTTGTTTCAGGTGATCAACGAAGATCCGGGCGGATCGCGGTGAATACAAGAAAACACCATCGACGCTTCCGCTCGCAAGCGCCGACACAATCGCCTCGTCCGATCGTTCAATCGCCTGAGCACGGTAAACCACGCGTCGGTGGATCTCGAACCCCGCATCGGTAAGGGATGCGCCAATATCCGCCGCGACCATCATCCCCGATAGATAGAGAATCGATCCTTTGTCCTTGGACAAATCCCGCTGGACCAACGCCACCAAATCGTCGGACGCGCCGGAGGCCGACCGAACATCGCTGAAAGAGGTCAGTACCAATTTCCGCGCCGTGGCGTCACCAACGCAGAAAATCGGCAGGTCCGTTTCCAATGTCGAATCCACCAACGCATCGACGGCATTGCCGCTCGTGAGCAAAACAGCCTGATAGGCGACCGTCGATGGCAATTCGAGGTCATACCGCAATATTTCCATGACCGGTGCGATGAGGGCGTCAATCCCGCGTTCCCGCAGGATGCTAGCCAGCACCTCGGATTCGGCCTTGGGTCTTGTAAGGAGGACCCGCATGATCCTATCTGGCCAAATCCGCGCCGGCTTTCGCCACCAAACGCTCCCCAACCGATCGACCGAGAGCTTCCGGCTCGTTGGCCCTGCCGATTTCGTCGATCCGGTGAAGCCGGGCACCATCTTCCGATATCACATGCCCCGTCAAACGAAGCCCGCCACTATCATCCAGCACCGCATACCCCGCTATGGGTGAACGGCAGGATCCATCAAGCACCGCGAGCATGGCGCGTTCAGCCGTGATTTGGATTTCGCTCTCTCGATGATTCACGGCGGCGAGCCAGCCCCGCAAGCGAGTATCAGCCTCTGTTTCAGCAACGCGGCATTGCAACCCGATCGCTCCTTGCGCCACCGCGGGGGGCATCTCATCGCATTCAAGAATACGCGTCGCCCGCGAACCAAGCCCGAGACGGTTGAGCCCAGCAACCGCCAAAAGCGTCGCGTCGACCGCGCCTGCGTCAAGTTTGGCGAGCCGTGTATCCACGTTGCCCCGATAGAGGACGATCTCAAGATCAGGCCGCCGGTTTTTGATCAAAGCCGCTCTGCGCACCGACGCCGTCCCAACCACCGCCCCTTGTGGCAGAGAGTCCAGATTACCCGCGACCGGCGAAAGGAACGCATCTCTGGGATCCTCGCGCGGAAGAACACAAGCGATCTCGGTGCCGCGTGTTAAAAATGTTTCCACATCCTTCATTGAATGCACGGCCACATCCACCCTGCCAGTGACCAATGCTTCCTCGATTTCCTTAATGAACAGACCTTTTCCACCAATCTCGGCGAGAGGCCGGTCGCGAACCGCGTCGCCTGTGGTTGTTATCACCACGACCTCCACGGCACCCTTGACCCGCAATTCCTCGTGCGCGGCCGCGAGACGCGCACGCAATTCATCGACCTGGGCCAAGGCTAGCTTGGATCCTCTGGTTCCGATGCGGATCAATGCCGCGCCTTTGTTCTGGTCATCCATGGCCCGTCTGTGTAGACCCAGCGCGAGAGCAAGGAAAGGACGAATGCGACCATGACCGATGGCGCGAGCACGCCGATCGTCCTCGGCATTGAATCGAGTTGTGACGAAACCGCCGCCGCCATCGTTGGCGGGGACCGGGTGATCCGCTCGAATATTATATTTTCCCAGTTCGACGATCACCGGCCCTATGGCGGCGTTGTTCCAGAGATCGCCGCCCGCGCGCATGTTCAACACATAGACACCATCGTCCAGCGAGCCATGCGAGACGCCGGACTGGCTTTCAAAGATCTGGACGCCGTGGCCGCGACCAGTGGCCCAGGGTTGATTGGGGGCGTGCTTGTCGGAGCCACCATGGCGAAAGGCATCGCACTCGCGACCGATCTTCCCTTTATCGCGGTCAACCATCTCGAAGGCCATGCCTTGACCGCGCGCCTCACGGACGGGATCGAGTTCCCATTCCTGCTCTTGCTTGTATCGGGAGGGCATTGCCAATTGCTATCGGTCGAGGGGGTCGGACGGTACCG
>JAPKDN010000463.1 GCA_028822575.1 Alphaproteobacteria bacterium
AAATGCGGATCGTCGCCGGAAACCGGCGGGGCGCTAAGCTCGTGGCCCCGACCGGCCTGGATGCCCGGCCGACCGCCGACCGGGTCCGTGAATCCCTGTTCAATATACTGGATGGCGGTCGCTTCGGCGATCCCTATCGCGGGCAACTCGTGGTCGATGCCTTCGCGGGTACAGGAGGGCTCGGTCTGGAAGCGCTGTCCCGCGGCGCCCACCACACGGTGTTCCTGGAGCAGACGATCCCGTCTCGCAAAGCACTTTTCCAAAACATCCGAGCCCTGCGCTACGAGGAAATAACGACCGTGATCGACGGCGACGCGACCACCTTGCGCCGACCCGCAACGGATACGGCGGGACTGATCCTGCTCGACCCGCCGTATAATAGCTCGCTAGCGGCGCCGTGTTTGGAGGCGCTGAAAAAATATGGTTGGGTCGGGGGCGATGCGCTCGTGGTGGTGGAAGTCAGCGCCAAGGAAGACTGCGTGCTGCCAGAGTGGCTGGAGGAGCTGGACTCGCGGCGCTACGGCGCGGCGCGGCTAGTGTTTGGTGGGGTCGTCTAACGTCAATGGGATCTTCCGTGGGTTTGGAACCTGAATGGCGCGATCATTCTTCGGCTGACAAGAAACATCGAGATCCTGGATCAAGCCCACTGATGTCTGGCTAAATTCGCCACCCCGTAACCAAAAAAGAATCCGCATCTCCGTCGAACGACAGGGTCCACGACTGAAACGACGGCGTGTGACGAATAGTGGAGCAATTTCAGAAACCCACAATCATGATCCGCTAACCCTCGCGATCAAGCGTCTCGGGCGTGGGCCCCAACTTTCTCCAGGTATGCGAGTATATTTTCGCTAACATATCAATATTATCAAAGGCTTCAAAGGGTCGTTTCAGGCCGAAAAACCCTCGGGCGACCCAGGGAAAGCGCCCCCCTTACCCGAATTCCGCCATCCAATCCTCGATCAGGCGGCGCGCGATCGAATCCGGCCTTGGCAAGGTATTGCCCATCCGCTCGAAGTTCTGAAGCTCATCTAGGGTGAACCACTGGGCGTCCTCGACCTCCTCGTCGTTGCGATTGATCTTGGTGGATGTTGCCTTGGCATGGAACCCGAGCATGATCGAAGCGGGGAACGGCCAAGGCTGCGAGGAGTGGTACCGGACATCCTCAACATGCACGTTGGTCTCTTCCCAAACTTCGCGCGCTACCGCCTCTTCCAGGGTCTCTCCAGGCTCGACGAAACCGGCGAGGGTTGAGTACATCCCGGGCTTCCAGATTTTCTGACGGCCCAGCAAGGCGCGGTCGCCGTCATGGACCAGCATGATCACCGCTGGATCGGTGCGCGGGAAATTTGGCGCGCGGCAATCCTGGTTGGTGCAGTTCCGCTGGTGGCCACCCTTGGCCGAGACCGTCTTGGACCCACAGACACCACAGAAACGGTGCCGTTGGTGCCAATACATCAGGCCTCGGACATAGGCGAGGATCGAGCCCTCGAACCGTTCCAGCACCGGGCCGATTTGTCTCAGATCGGTGAACATCCCATGATCGGCGAAAAGATCATGCGCCTGTGTTTCCTCGAGCGGCGAGAGATCGAGCCCAATATGCGACACCCCGCCCTTCTCGCCCAGAAAGGCAACAAACTCGGCATGCTCGAACAAGCCGTGATGGTCGACCGCCAAAAGCATGGCGGCACAGGGTTCGCCCGTGGCGTCATCGGTAATCAGCGAGCGCGAGCGCCAGACCGGCAATAGACGGGTATCGGGCTCAGTGATAAGACGCTCCAACCAACCCTCTTCCTCGCGGATATGAGCGGATCGGTCGAGACCGCTGAACCCGTAGAAGTTCGGCTTCTTGACCATGAGGTGCAGGGGATATTGATCAGACATGGCGGCGAGTTTACACACTCCACCGCGCCCGGCAATCACCGCCGCTGGTCTAGTCGGCGCGACCCCGGATGTGATCGACGGGTCAGGCGCGCGCGCCAGCCCTCAGCGCCTCGAGTCCTGCGTTACTGGCCTGAACCTGAAAACAGCCCCCAACTTTCGCGATCTGCTGGCTGATCCCGCGCCTCACGGACTTTCGCGCCCATGCGCCCAACGTCGACGTTCACATCATCACCGGCGGTGTCGCAGCACCGTATTACGAGAATTAGAGCTGCGGCATCATCCTCGGCGATAGCGATTGGCCCGGCCTGACGGCGGAACCGCTCTTTGCTGCCGGTCTTTCGCCGGTTTGTGCCCCGCGAGCGCCGCGCGCTTACGTCAACCGAAGGACCTCACTGGCGAAAGCCTGATCCGTGTCCAACACGCGCCGGAGGATTGGCCGCGATGGCTCGCGGCGATCGGCACGGAGTCTCCCTCGAACTATGGGTCGGTATTTGAGTTTTACGGCCAGGACCTGCAAGCTGCGCTAGACGTGCGGGCGTGGCCATGGGCATTCGCCCCTGCAGTCAATGACGATCTCGCCGCCGGCCGCCTCGTCACGCCCTTCGAGCATTCTATCCACAAAGGCTCTCCATGGGGTCTGGTGCACCAACCCAGCCGATTGGAAGACCTGTCCTTTCAAGTATTTCATGCTTGGATAATTCAGCTCACGCGCGGGGTCGCGGACATCTGAAAATTTCTCTAGAGTAACGCCTCGAATTCGAGCCTCCGCGCGGGAACATCTCACGCCATGAAAGTTTATATCAGTGTCGACATCGAAGGCACCGCCGGGATCGCCCATTGGGACGAGGCGGCGAAACGCCATGGCGACTATCCCGAGTTTCGCGAGCGCATGACCACCGAGGCCGTCGCCGCCTGCGAGGGCGCGCTGGCGGCCGGCGCGACAGAGATCTGGATCAAGGACGCCCATGGCTCCGGGCGAAATATCTTCGCCGAACGTCTGCCAAAGGAAGCCCGTTTGATCAGAGGTTGGTCCGGCCACCCATTCAACATGCTGCAGGAATTGGATGACAGCTTTGACGCGGTGGCGCTGGTGGGCTGGCATGGGCCGGCATCTCACCCGAACAACCCGCTCTCGCACACGTTGACCAGCTTCTACGGCAAGATGACATTGAACGGAGAGCCGTGCTCCGAGTACCTATTGCACGCCCATATCTCAGCATTGACCGGAACGCCAGTGGTGTTTCTTTCTGGCGACAAGGGGATCTGCGAGCTCGCCCGCGCAACCAATCCGTCGATCCACGCCGTGGAAACCAATATCGGCCGCGGAGAATCGGTGATCTCGATCCAACCGGCTTTGGCGCGTGATCGTATCCGGACGGCACTGACCGAGGCCTTACGAGGCGATCTCTCCACACATATTCAGCCCCGCGCCAACCTGTACGAATTGCGGATTCGCTTCAAGCATCACGGCAAGGCTTACAAAAATTCTTTTTATCCTGGCGCCCATCTTGATGACTCGGAGACCGTGGTGTTCGAAAGCCCGGACTTCCTCGACATCATGCGTATTTTGAATTTCATGCAATAAGTCAGCGGCCCACCGGCCACGGGAACCAACATTACTCACTTCAAGGGAAGCAACCATGCGCGGCGTACTCGTCAAGGAATACACGGAGTTCGAGAACCTAACTCTCGAGGAGTGTCCCAGGCCCGAGCTTGGGTCGCGCCATGTCCGCATCAAGACCCAGGCCGCCGGCGTAAGTTTCGCCACCAGCCTGGTCGTCGCCGGCAAATATCAGCGCAAACCCCCGCTCCCTTTCACGCCAG
>JAPKDN010000464.1 GCA_028822575.1 Alphaproteobacteria bacterium
AAAACGAGAGCGTGTGTTCATCGTTGGGTTTCGCGCGGATCAGCGGACCTGTTGGTTTTTCGGGGGTTTTCAGAAGACCCGTTCATTCGATGCGTTGCTCGCCGATCAATGGGTGTCGGGGGCTATTGGGACAGACATCGAATTTCCACGCGCGTGCGACCTGCCTCACCCCAGGGCAGCGGGAGATGATGAAGTACGGGCAATGTGGCCGCATTGCCGACCCGCGGTCCTTGGCGCGTCGCGACCCTCCAGGATGGCAAAAAGCATGACCACCTTCGCCCCTAGATAACCGTGCGCGACGCGCTGGGCGGGTTGCCCGATCCGGTCCTCGGGAGGATTTTCAACTTTCAAAACCATGATCATCAGCCCGGCGTTAGATCCTACCCCGGCCATACCGGAAGTCCCGTCGCTCTTCCCGCCAAGGCGTTAAAGGCCGGGGAACATGGCGTGCCGGGCGGAGAGAATATGCTGGTTTTGCTGGATCGTTGATTGAGATATTTCACCATCTGAGAAGCCGTGCGTTTGCAGTGTTTTACCGATTGATTATGTTCTACGCGGGTCGTGGTCGGAGGTTATGGGGCAATTGGGGAACGCGGTGCCAGTCTGGCTCGCCCAGGCTGTCGCGACAAGTGTCGCCGCCGCCCTGGCACCCGCTCCTACTGGCGCTAAATATTCCCGCTAACGGACCTTCCAAGCTCAGACCTCGTGGACCTTATGCATGGGACGCGACAGTTGTTCAAGCTCTTCCCGGCTGCCGATGCCGTGTAGTCGTGACAGATCGACACCTCCGAGCTGGACGGTCTTTTCCGCCAGGATCGCCAGGACCATGATGATCGTGATATCCGAGAGGCCGGTGGTGGCACCCTTGGGGTTCGGCATCTGCATGCTATGTTTGCATAACTCGGGAAGATGGGCATTTAATCTGGGCAAGTCCGATCTATATCATTCAATAGCCCGGGGGCTGGTGATGCGACTGAGCGACGAGGAGAAGGCCATGCTGGCCGGCGAGAGGGGGGCAGCGCGGCAGTGGGCGATCGATCATCAACTCAAGGTTGGCCAGATGTTCGACGCCGAAGATATGGTGCGGGTCAGCCAAGCTCACATGATGGCCGACCCCGAATCCCTGGGGGATGCCGGTGTTACGTTCGTCGAGGGGTTTGCCTCGTTGCAGGAGACAGAGCGGCGCGTCGCGATCCCGATGATCACCGACCCGAGGGGCGTCGATCTAACTTGCTATGAGCCGATAGGCCAGACCGAGGCGATGGCCGATCTGGAACGCCGCTTCATCGCTGCTTGCGAGGCACTCGGTATCATGATGACGGACACCTGTATCAATTATCAGACGATCATGCCGCCGGTCCAAGGAGATCATTTAGCCTACGGCGATACCGGCGTGGTAATCTATTGCAACAGTGTCTGCGGCGCCCGCTCGAATTTCGAGGGTGGGCCGTCGGCGCTAGCGGCGGGGCTAACCGGGCGCACGCCACGCTATGGGTTGCATCTCGACCAGCATCGCCAGGCAACATGCCGTTTCGTGGTGAGCGAACAGCCTGTCGGTCTCACCGATTGGGGCGTCTTGGGCGCGGTCATAGGGCGTATGGCCGGCTCCTATTGGGAAGTCCCAGTGATCGAGGGTATCGAGAAATCCCCCACCTCGGATCAGATGAAACATCTGGGCGCGGCAATGGCGAGCCATGGCTCGACGCCGCTATTCCATATTGTTGGCGTCACGCCGGAGGCGCCAACTTTGGCGGCAGTCGGCGGCGAGGCGCTGCAGGCGCGGGACGTCACGCCAGCTGATATGGACGCGTTGCGCTCAGACTTTGGCGGGGTCGGCGACCAGGTCGACGTGGTGGTCTTCGCGGCACCGCAGCTCTCGATCCTCGAGATGCGTGATGTCGCGGCGCTATGCCTGGGGCGCCAGCGGCACGTGGAGACAGACGTCATCGTCTGCACATCGCCCACGGTCTACGCCGATGCTGAGCGCATGGGCTTCAACGCGACCATCGAAGCTTTTGGCGCCCGGATCCTGCGGGGCACATGCTTTTACCAGCAATACGCCCGGGAAATCGGTGAGGCGAACGGTTGGACGCGCCTGTTGTCCAACTCCGCCAAGATCGTCAACATCCTTGGTGGTTATGGCTACAAACCTGCGCTGGCCTCAATGGAGGATTGCGTCACCTCGGCGGTAGCCGGAAGGGTCGTTCAATGCGCCGAGAGCTGAAATGTCATGTCGGTATCGGCGCGGTGGTGACGGGTGAAGCGCTGGTCGCCAGCGATAACTTCTCTGCCCGGTATGATCTGGACCGGGTCAAGGGCGTCTTCTCGCGGCCCCAGCACGCGCTGGCAGGTCGATCCTATAAGGATAAGATCCTGGTGATGAATACCGCGAAGGGCGGGGTCGCTACCGCTTGGATGCTCTACGAGATGAAGGCCCGGGGTATCGTGCCCAAGGCGATCCTATTCAATGCCGCCAACACGATCCTGGCCCAGGGCGCGGCTCTGGCGGATCTGGCGCTATGCGACCGTTTCGAGGATGGAGATGTCACGACTTTGATCAAAACTGGCGAGACGGTAACAGTCTATCCCGCCGAGGGGCGAGTCGTGATCGAGGGGTAGGCGAAGACGTCGCGGGTGCGATCGCGATAGAGGGAATAAAGACCGGCGAGAACGATAATCAATGTGCCAATAATTGTTGGCAGGTCAGGCAGGTCGCCGAATAGCAGAAAACCGAACGTGATGGCCCAGATCATAGCCGTGTAGCGAAATGGTGAGACGAAGCTGATATCGCCTGCCCGCACGGCCATGACTGAGAATAGATAGCCGCCGATGATGGCAATACCTGCGCCCCCGAGATAAACCCAGAGGGCTGGGCTTACCGGCACCCAGCTCACTCCTGGCAGGTTAACCGCACCAAAGCCACAGATGGCGATGGCAGTGGCGAGCGCGACGGGCAATGACGGTACATCTTTAGAGAGCTGCCGGGTGGCAATTTCACGGAAGGTGACGCACACCACCGCCCCCAATGCCCATAGTGAGTAGCTGGAAAAACCCTCCAGGCCAGGGCGGATAATCACCAATACCCCACATAGCCCGATGAGGATGGCGATCCATCGCCGCCAGCCCACAGGTTCGTTAAGGAATAGCGCTGCAGCCATTGTTACTGTGAGCGGCAAGGCTTGTAAAATGGCGGTGATATTGGCGAGCGGCATATGGCCAAGGGCCGTCAGAAAGCTGATGGTTGCCAAAACCTCTGTTAACACACGCCCGAGAATGAGTTTTTTATCGCGGCCCTTCAATTTAACGATCAGTGCGCCAGTCCGCCAAGCTATGATTGCCATAAACGGTATTGTGATGATGCCGCGTAGAAAAACCGCTTGGTAAATACTCATGTCCACCAGGAGGGTTTTCATTAGCCCATCATTGAAAACGAACGCGAGCATGCTGAGAGTCATCAGCAGTGCGCCACGGGCGTTTAAGGAAGTTGGCATAGATAAAAACCTTACTCTTAGTCCGACCCTGCACGGGTTTTGGGCCAAGGGCACCGTTATCCGCACTCTTCAAGCCAATGGGTAGGCCAGAGCCTTTTTGATAATAGTGAAAAGGTCACGGGACCAGAAAAAAGAGCATTGCTGCGAGACACTGCTATCGAAAGATTGAGAATAAGTCGCTGGACTGGGCTCCTTCTGGGCCGGCTA
>JAPKDN010000465.1 GCA_028822575.1 Alphaproteobacteria bacterium
TGCTGGGCACCTTGGCACTGCCATCAGCGAGCAGCCTGCAGCAGAGGGGTGGCAGTGGTGGCGGCGGCGGCGAGCAGGAGGAGGAGGTGGAGGCGGTGAGGGAAAAGAGGGGAAGCCCGCTGCAGACCGGGCTACCCGAGCTGCAGGCCCAGCTGGAGGCGTGGTGCGGGGCCCTCGGCCGTGTCGACGGGCTCGAGGGATTAAAGGAGAATGTGATCGTGGGTCGGTTAATACCTGCTGGGACAGGCAGTGTCATGAATCGCTTCAAGCGCATTGCTTCAGAGCGGGATCGCGAGCTAGCACCGCCACGCGAAGAGCAAGCGCTGGCCTTGGTCGATGACTCGGAAGAGCGGGTGCCCGCTGCCGAATAGGCAAAGGGTACGTTCAATACCGATTCAAGGATCCGGTCCTGGGGTATCTCTCGGGGCCGGATTTTCTTTTCTGTTCCTTATCGGATGATTATTTTGCAGACTAATTATCCGCTATTGGTCTTAGAGATTTAGAAATATAATTTCGATTGGGTGCTAAGATGCGAATGATAAGACCAATGGGTTCCAAAGTGCAGAAACATCCGAAATCAGTGAACTCTGTACTTGACCCGATCAGGTCCTCTACATAGTATCCGCCAACTTTCGCAGCTCCGGTGGTGTCTCGAACAGAGCCATGTAAAGGCTCCCGAAGAGGCAGACACGGTGCCGCAGAAACGAAAACGACGGTCAGGCCTCCCGAAGAGGCTGTATAAAGCGAAACATTCGGCCCTTACATGCCTAATCGGCGAAGAGGGACCGAGTTTCGCATGTTTTTTTGGTCGAGAGGGACTGCCTCAATGCCGACGATCAATCAGTTGACCCGCCAGGGGCGACAAAAGCCCATAGCCCGTAACAAAGTCCCTGCCTTGGAGGCGTGCCCTCAAAAGCGGGGTGTTTGTACTCGAGTTTATACGACGACCCCGAAGAAGCCAAACTCGGCTCTGCGGAAAGTGGCGCGCGTTCGTTTGACCAATGGGTTTGAGGTGACGAGCTATATTCCCGGTGAAGGTCATAACCTCCAGGAGCATTCCGTGGTGATGATCCGTGGTGGCCGGGTGAAGGATTTACCTGGCGTTCGCTATCATATCATTCGCGGCACCCTCGATACACAGGGCGTCAAGGATCGCCGTCAGCGCCGTTCGAAATACGGCGCCAAGCGTCCAAAGTAAGGAGCCAGTTTTATGTCGAGACGCCATCGCGCCGAAAAACGCGACGTTCTGCCCGACGCAAAGTTCAAGGATCAGATCGTCAGTAAATTCATGAGTTGCCTGATGTATGACGGCAAGCGGTCGACCGCAGAGGGTATCGTGTATGGTGCCTTCGACAAGATCGAGGCGCGCTCCGGCCAGCCGCCGGTGAATTTGTTTCACGACGCATTGAACAACGTGCGTCCGACGGTTGAGGTTCGCTCACGGCGGGTCGGCGGTGCTACCTACCAGGTGCCGGTCGAGGTTCGGACCGAACGTGCACAGGCTTTGGCCATTCGCTGGACCATCGAAGCGGCACGGAAACGTTCAGAGAATACTATGGTTGATCGTCTGTCGGGGGAGCTGCTCGACGCGGCGAATAATCGCGGAGCGGCGGTAAAGAAGAAAGAAGACACGCATCGGATGGCGGAGGCAAACAAAGCCTTTTCCCATTATCGCTGGTAGACCCCGGGCGCGAGAGAGCAATCATGGCTAGAAGAATTCCCCTCGACCGGTACCGCAATATAGGCATCATGGCCCATATTGACGCGGGCAAGACAACGACCACCGAGCGCATACTCTATTACACGGGGCGGTCATACAAAATTGGCGAAGTCCATGATGGTAATGCCACTATGGATTGGATGGAGCAGGAGCAAGAGCGCGGAATAACGATCACTTCGGCCGCGACGACCTGCCACTGGGATGATCATCAGATTAATATCATCGACACACCAGGCCACGTCGATTTCACGATTGAGGTCGAACGCGCGCTTCGAGTGCTTGATGGCGCGGTAGCAGTGTTTGACTCTGTGGCCGGTGTGGAGCCGCAGTCCGAGACGGTCTGGCGCCAGGCGGATAAGTACCAGGTGCCGCGTATCTGTTTTGTTAATAAGATGGATCGAATAGGAGCGGATTTTTATCGTTGCGTTTCGATGATTGACGACCGGCTCGGCGCTGTTCCATTGGTTACCCAGCTCCCTGTTGGTTCGGAATCTGAATTCGTGGGTTTGATTGATCTCGTCAGAATGAAATTCGTCAGGTGGCTTGATGAGAGCCTGGGCGCCGAATTCGAGATCGAAGAGATTCCCGAGGACATGGCGGGTCGGGCGTCGGAATACCGTGCCACGATGCTTGAACTTGCCGTAGAGCAGGATGAAGCAGCGCTAGAGGCGTATCTTGATGGCGAAGAAACCTCCGAGGAAACGCTGATAAAATGCATCCGGATAGGAACCCTTGCAGGCTCTTTCGTTCCAGTCTTGTGTGGTTCGGCGTTCAAGAACAAAGGCGTGCAGCCTCTGTTGGACGCTGTTGTCGATTATTTGCCATCCCCGACGGACGTCGAACATGTCACCGGTGTTCTGCCGGACAGCGACACGCCGGCGGAGCGTAAAAGCAACGACGACGAACCGTTCTCTGCGCTGGCCTTTAAGATTATGAACGATCCCTTCGTGGGCTCGTTGACCTTTGTTCGGATTTATTCTGGTGTGCTGGCGACGGGCACTGGTGTACTGAACACGGTCAAGGGAGGCCGCGAGAGAATCGGTCGTATGCTTGAAATGCACGCGAACAGCCGTGAAGATGTCAAGGAAGCTCGCGCTGGTGATATCATCGCGCTCGCGGGGCTGAAGGCGACAACTACTGGTGATACCCTTTGTGATCCATTGAAGCCGGTTATCCTGGAACGGATGGAATTTCCGGACCCGGTTATTGAGGTCGCGGTGGAACCAAAGACCAAAAGCGACCAGGAAAAAATGGGAACGGCCTTGGCTCGGTTGGCAGCCGAAGATCCTTCTTTCCGTGTAACTAGCGATATTGAGAGTGGGCAGACCGTGATCAAGGGGATGGGAGAGCTCCATCTAGAGATCCTGGTTGACCGCATGCGGCGTGAATTCAAGGTTGATGCCCACGTCGGGGCGCCCCAGGTGGCGTATCGCGAGACCATCACCCAAACCGCTGAGATCGACTATACCCATAAGAAACAGACTGGCGGTTCCGGTCAGTACGCCCGCCTCAAGTTGGTTTTCGAACCACTTGAAGTTGGCGAAGGATTCGTGTTCGAAAACAAAGTTGTTGGCGGCTCGGTACCCAAGGAGTACATCCCGGGTGTCGAAAAGGGACTGAATTCCTCGAAGGAGTCGGGCGTGATTGCCGGCTTCCCATTGATTGACTTTAAGGCGACTTTGATCGATGGCGCCAGTCACGATGTTGACTCTAGTGTGATGGCCTTCGAAATCGCCGCTCGCGCCGCTTTCCGGGAGGGTATTCCTAAAGCCCGACCGAGATTGATGGAGCCGGTCATGCGGGTCGAGGTGGTCACACCGGAAGACTATATGGGCGATATAATAGGTGACCTGAGCAGTAGACGCGGAAACGTGGCGGGGATGGATCAAAGGGGCAATGCCCGGGTGATTAACGCCATGGTCCCACTGGCAAACATGTTCGGATATGTGAATACGCTTAGGTCTATGAGTCAGGGCC
>JAPKDN010000466.1 GCA_028822575.1 Alphaproteobacteria bacterium
CGCCAGCCGAACCGACCCGCGAGCCACCCGGTGAGCGGCGTGGCGACGGCGGTGGCTACCAGATTCAGGGTGATGGCCCAGGAAATCTCATCTTGGCTTGCTGACATGGTGCCTCGGATCTGGGGCAGGACCACGTTGGCGATGGTGATGGTCATGCCGAACAGCATGTTCGACAACTGGACCATCAACAAGATCAGCCAAAGCCGACCACTGATGCTGAATATGCCGGGAGGCGACGCGGTGACGCTCATCTTGTTCCGAGGTTCGCGAGGCCGGTGGAAGGAGTGGAGGGCCTCGGGTGTTCGCTCGGCATTGTTGGGCCAATCCGCCGGGCACACAAGCCGAGGAAGTCGATCCGAGAGGTCGCAGCCTATCCCATCATCAGCGTGGAAGGCTTTACCTATTCAGCAGCCAATTTGTGCCCACGATCAACCGAGACCCCCTGGGTAAACCGACGTTCCAAGCGGGTGCGCGACATAACCCCGCCTCTTTTAGTGTGAAAAGAGGGCCTTTCGTCCATCAAACCTTCAAACCGAGCCCGATATGGCTTATGTCCTGCCTCATGATCGCATCGCACTCCCCGCACCGGTTCTCGGTTGCCCCGATGATGGACTGGACGGACCGGCATGACCGGTTCTTCCTGCGCCAGATTTCGCGCCGTGTGCGGTTGTATACGGAGATGATAACCACCCAGGCGATCCTGCGCGGCGACCGCGCGCGCTTGCTGGATTTTGATGCCGCCGAACACTCCTTAGCGTTACAGATCGGCGGCGCCGAGCCTGATGCCATGGCTGCATGCGCCCGAATTGCTGAGGATTGGGGCTATGAAGAGGTCAATATCAATGTCGGCTGTCCGAGTGATCGGGTGCAATCTGGCCGGTTCGGTGCCTGTCTGATGCGCGAGCCGGATGTCGTGGCGGAATGTGTCGTGGCAATGCGGGGGGCGGTCTCGATTCCAGTGACGGTTAAATGCCGGATCGGGGTGGATGACCAGGAACCTGCGGAAGTTCTGCCAAGCTTTGTCGAGAAGGTCGCCGCCGCTGGGTGTGAGACCTTCATCGTGCATGCGCGAAAGGCTTGGTTGTCCGGATTAAGCCCGGCGCAAAACCGGGATGTCCCGCCGCTGGATTACCCATTGGTGCACGCGCTTAAACGCGCTCGCCCCGATTTGACGATCAGCATTAATGGCGGCATCGCGGACCTTGACGCGGCGTTACCCCATCTCAACGTCTTGGACGGGGTGATGATGGGACGTGCGGCCTATCAGACGCCCTGGGTGTTATCGAATGTCGATCAACGGGTCTTCGGCGACGATACCGCCTCGCCGGATCGCTGGGAGGTCGCTGAGGCGATGGTCGAGTACGCGGCGCGAAGAGGCGCTGAGGGAGTACCGTTGAAGTCGATAACCCGACATATGATGGGGTTGTTTCATGGGTTACCTGGCGCCCGGTCCTGGCGCCGGGCGCTCGGCGAGGAAGTCCGCCTACCAGATGCGAGCCCGGCGTTAATCCGGCGCGCGGCGTTGATGGTCAGAACACCAGACCAAGTCGCTAGTTGAGGAGATATCGTGTGCAAAAAGAACTGACCCAGGGCCAGCGTTCGGCCATCGATCTTGGCCCCTTGGTCGTGTTCTTCGCGGCCAATTATCTATACGGCATCATGGTAGGGACCGCGGCCCTGATGGTGGCGACGATCATCGCAATCGGCATCACTTACACTATGGAACGTACGATACCGCCGATGCCGGCGTTGACTTGCGTTTTCGTGATGATCTTCGGCGGCCTGACCCTGTATTTCGATAACGAGTTGTTCATCAAGATCAAGCCTACCATCGTGAATTTGTTGTTCGCGTCGGCGTTGACCACTGGCATCCTGCTGCGACGGAATTTGATGAAGATCATGCTTGGTCGGGTGATGAGGTTGAGCGACGAGGGTTGGTTGTTGATGACCAAGCGTTGGATTGGCATGTTCGTGGTCCTAGCGGTCGTGAACGAGGGGGTCTGGCGCTCCGTCGACACCGACACCTGGGTATCGTTCAAGGCATTTGGCATCCCAGTTCTGGTGATTATCTTCAGCGTCGTCATGGTGATGCCCATCGTTCAAAAACATCAGACAAACGACACCGATAACGACTGAGGCGACCCCATTGGGTTTACGCGTTGTTGGGGTGCCAAATCTGGGAAAGCCAGACCGCGCAAACAAAACCAGCTGCGCTCAACGCGCCCATGACCAGGAACGCATCGGCGGCCAACCGCGCGTATAGCTCGCCGGCCAGCAGGAACATGCAGCCAGCGACTACCCCGCCGATAAGCGCGTAATAGAGGCTCTGCCCCGTCGCTGACTGCTCGGCGGGTATGGCACGGCTAAGAAACGCCATTGCGCCAAGATGACCGGCCCCGAATGTCAGCCCGTGCAGGGTTTGCATGGCGAGCAGCCCGACCGCACCCTCGGTGATAGCGAGCAGCGGCCAGCGTACGGCGCCGCCCAAGGCCGCGAGCATCAAAAGTGGCACCGCCCCGAGCTTGTCTCTATACCGCCCGGCAACCGCGAAAAGCGCGATCTCGGCGACCACCCCAATCGCCCAGAACAGCCCTATTAAGGTTTCGCCATGGCCGAGATCCTGCCAATGCAGGGTGGCGAACCCATAAAGTACCGCATGGCTGGTATTGATCAACGCCGAAGCAAGAAGGAACACTACGAACACTGGCGTCAGGAACAACTTGACGAGGCCGGTCGCGCCCCGCGTTGTCGAGGGTTGGGCAGGATTGTTCGGAGTCAAGGCGCAGGCGACTGCGACCAGGCCCATGGCCCCGGCCATAATCCAGACCACAGACGACGCGGTGCCACCCTCGATCCACCAGCCGATCCCCATGGTGCCGATTATGAAAGTGACCGACCCCCAGAGCCTCACGCGGCCATAATCCAGCGCGTGGTCCTTGACCCGTCGCAACACCACGCTCTCCATCACCGGCAGCACCGGCTGATAACAGGCCGCCGTAATCCCGGCGATGACCAGGATTGGCCAAAACCCATCCGTGCCGGCAAGCAAGGCGAAGCCGGCGGCCGAGAGGACCATCAGTGCTGTCGTGAGGCCCCTGGTTCGCCCCCGCCAATCCGCGATCCGGGCGATTGTTGGCTGGGCGGCGACCTTGACCCAAAAGGCGGCGGCGAGCACCCAGCCGATCTCGGCAGGGTCCAATCCCTTGCCGTTGAGCCAGAGAGGCCAATACGGCAAGTAGATGCCGATCGCCAGGAAATAGGCCGCATAGAAACCCGCCAGACGCCAGAATAGATGGCGCGGCGTGATGGGCGCGGGAAGCGCGGACATGGGAAGCCTAGAAATCCAGATCGGTATAATGCGCCGGTGGGCGCGTGCCGGGCACGTAATCGTTAAGGATTGGCCGGAAGCTGGGGCGGGATTTGATCCGTGCGTACCACTGTTTGGCTTCCTGATAATCTTCCCAGGGGACGTCGCCTAGATAATCAATACAACTGATCTGTGCCGCCGCCGCGATATCGGCGAGTGAGAAATGGTCCCCCGCCAACCAGGTGCGGCGGTCGGCGAGATAGCCGATATAGCTCAAATGTGTGTCGAGGTTGGTGTGGCCGGCGCGGATCGCCTCACTGTTTGGTTCACCCAGGCCGAGGAAGCGTTTCATCAGTTTCTCGCCGAAAAGATTGTCGGTGACCTCG
>JAPKDN010000467.1 GCA_028822575.1 Alphaproteobacteria bacterium
GGCCGGAATGACCGTTACGCGCCAGCAGGTCGTGCTGGACCGAGCGATCAAGATGCTAGGCCTCGAACCCATTCGGATCGTCCTGCATCCGGAGGTCGCGGTTACCGTCACGGCGAATATCGCACGGACCAGCGAAGAAGCGGATCGGCAGATGACGTTGGGTCGCGCCGTTGGCACCGGTGACGAAATGGTCGACGACGAAGGCGACCGCGAACATCTCCGTGCCGAAGCTCGGTCGATGTTCCGACCAACCCCGAATGAACCGGAAACAGCAACTAACGACCCCGATGAGAATGGAGTGCAAGCCGAAGCGTCCTAAACCTCTCTCGGGCCATGTTTTCCTCGGCCCAGGCCTTGATACCCAGGATTGACAGCGGCGTGCCCTGGCACGCTGCTTATTTTTCCATATCCCTCAATGATGAACTCGTGCAAGCGGGTGGGACGTTTCATATAGAAAAAGATATCCCCGTTATTAGCACTTTTCCCCAGGCTATAACACACTGTTTTTATGTTGTTTTTTATAACCTGTGAGTTTTATTTTCAGTGATCAACGGGCCCAAGCCTGTTATTGTATTCTTATGGCAACCCTCGGCGATCCCACTAACATCACCCCAATCAGTCTCCGCGACGTGGGACCGGCTCCAATGCGCGAGCCACCTCACAACCTGGAGGCGGAACAGGGATTGCTGGGCGCAGTACTAGTCAACAACCGTGCTTATGAACAAGTCGGCGAGTACCTCACGGCCGAGCAATTCGCAGATCCAGCGCATGGCCGGATCTTCGAGGCATGCGGCAGACTGATCGAACGAGGCCAAATCGCGAATCCAGTAACCTTGAAGCCACTTTTCGATCAGGACGAGGCGTTGTCCGAAGTCGGTGGCGCCCAATATCTTGTGCGCCTCGCTGCCTCCGTTGTCACCGTAATCAACGCCGAGGATTATGGGCGCGCGATCCGAGATGCGCATATCCGACGCCAATTGATTGATGTTGGCGAGGATATAGTCAACGACGCCTATACTCAGGATCTCGATACCCCAGCCACGGATCAGATCGAGATCGCAGAGGGAAAGTTGTTCTCTCTTGCGGAAAATGGCTCGTCCGAGGGCGGGTTTCAGTCGTTTGGTGACGCGCTAACCGAATCCGTGCGCATGGCCGAAGCGGCATTCAAACGAGATGGCGGGCTTGCTGGCGTAGCGACCGGGTTCAAGGATCTGGACAAACAATTGGGTGGCCTGCATCCATCAGACCTCTTGATCCTCGCTGGCCGTCCGGCGATGGGTAAGACGGCGTTGGTGACGAATATTGCCTTTCACGTGGCGACCACAGCACAACGGGCAGGCGAGACCGAGAAACCGGTGGTGGCGTTCTTTTCGTGTGAAATGTCGGCGGAGCAACTAGCAACTCGCGTTCTTTCTGAGACCACAGAAATCCCGTCCGAAAGAATTCGACGAGGCGAACTGAACGGGGACGATTTCCAAAAAATGGTAAGATCCAGCCAAGAGCTGGAATCGGCGCCACTGTTCATCGACGACACGCCGGCGATCACAATTTCAGCGATGCGAACCCGCGCGCGGCGTCTTATGCGCCAACAAGGTCTATGCCTGATCATCGTGGATTATTTGCAGCTGATGCGTCCGGCCGCAGGTCAACGGCCCGAGAACCGGGTTCAAGAAGTCTCGTCCATCACCCAGGGACTGAAAGCTATTGCCAAGGAATTGAACGTTCCAGTCATCGCACTGTCACAGCTCTCGCGCGCAGTCGAGCAACGGGAGGACAAACGTCCGGTATTGGCTGACCTTCGTGAATCCGGATCAATCGAACAGGACGCCGACGTCGTCATGTTCGTGTTTCGCGAGGAATACTATCTCGGCAAAGCTGAACCCGTGCAACGACCCGAGGAAAACGACGACAAATACCATGAGCGCGTGGACCAATGGCAAGAGCGCTGCAACAAGGCCTATGGAAAGGCCGAAGTCATCATCGGCAAGCAACGTCATGGCCCAACCGGCGCCGTAACCATGCATTTCCATGGACCGACGACAAAATTCTCCGACTACATCCCAGAGGAACATCTCCCGGAACGATTCTGATGTGGAACGAGACCGCTGATCCGAAAGCCTCCGCAGCAGCGTCCCTGCTCCACATCGATCTTGATGCCGTCGCAAAGAACTATCGCATCCTGAAATCTCATCTAGGCGGGACACAGTGCGCGGCGGCGGTAAAGGCTGATGCCTATGGCCTGGGGACCGCCCAGGTGGCGCCGGTGCTCGCGGCCGAGGGATGTTCGACATTCTTTGTCGCCACCATCGACGAAGGCCTGGAACTTCGCAGCATTTTACCGTCCAAGAAAATCGCGATCGCGGTCCTGAATGGCGTGCTTGCAGGCACAGAAAACTTCTTCGTCGAGCATCGTTTGATACCAGTTCTGAATGATCCCGGACAAATCGACCGATGGCGTTCGCTAACTCACCGTCTGAGCATTCCCCTTGAGGCAATGCTCCATATCGATACTGGTATGAACCGACTTGGATTGTCGCCGGGGGACCTTGACCGAGTGGCACGAAACCCAGAGATGCTGAGCGGCCCGACCTGGCGCTATTTAATCTCTCATCTCGCCAGCGCCGACGCGCCCAACAACCCTCGAAATGAAGAGCAATTGTCTCGGTTTGAAGACGCGAAGTCACGCCTGCCGCCCATGCCCGCGAGCTTGTCTAATTCCGGCGGGGTATTCCTTGGATCACGTTTTCACTTCGATCTAGCTCGCCCCGGTATCGCGCTCTATGGCGGCAACCCGACAGGGACCCCATCAAACCCGATGCACCAAACCGTCCGGCTTCTCGGTCGAATCTTGCAAGTCCGGGACGTTGAGCCGGGAATGACCATTGGGTATGGCGGCTCTTACGAAGTCAAAGCCAAGGGACGCGTCGCGACAATTGCCGCTGGATACGCCGATGGCTATCTCAGATCCGGCGGCGGCAAGGCCCATGTGTATCTTGGCCAGGTCCGTCTGCCCCTGCTAGGACGCGTGTCTATGGATTTGATCACGGTGGATGTCACCGGCGTCCGGCCTCGAGACGCGGCGCCCGGAAATTTCGTAGAACTCCTTGGAGACCGTGTCACTCCCGACGAAGCGGCGGACGCTGCCGGGTCAATCTCTTATGAAATTCTCACCGGCCTTGGGGGACGCTATCATCGGCGTTATATTCCGCCTCACACGGTGACTTAGGCGGCGCCGCGAACTGCTCCAACTCAAAGGGACTTGGGCCACCAATGAACCCCCTCGCCGCGATCGGCAGCACTTTCCTGGATTTTCTCGCCGCGATCGGTCGCCTGGTGATCTTCGCTGGCGTTTCGATTTCACATTGCGTTCGCCCGCCGTTCTATCCGCGCATTCTGCTGCGGCAGATTATCGAGATTGGGTACTATTCCCTGCCGGTGGTGGGCCTGACCACGCTATTCTCAGGGATGGTGCTAGCCCTGCAAAGTTACACCGGGTTTGCAAGGTTCTCGGCGGAGGGCGCGGTCGCCACCGTCGTTGTTCTCTCCATCACCCGCGAACTGGGACCGGTCCTGGCGGGCCTTATGGTCGCTGGACGAATCGGCGCCTCGATGGCGGCAGAACTTGGCACCATGCGGGTCACCGAGCAGATCGACGCACTGACTACTCTGTCGACCAACCCATACAAAT
>JAPKDN010000468.1 GCA_028822575.1 Alphaproteobacteria bacterium
CCCAGGCGCCTATCGCACGTCCTCGTAGTCATCGTCCACCCGATCATCGATCGGAACGCCGGGAAGCTGTTTTTTGGTTCGAAAAGCCAGCGCCGTCTTAACGTTGGAGACATTCGAGGCCGGCGTTAGGCGCGTTGTCAGGAATTTTTGAAAAGAGTCCCAATCCCGCGCCACGATCTTCAACAGAAAATCGGTCTCGCCGGACAACATGTGGCACTCCCGCACTTCCGGCCAATCCCCGACCATTTCCTCGAACGCGACCAAATCCGCCTCGGCCTGGCTGGAGAGGCCGACAAACGCGAATATGACGACTGTGAACCCCATGGCATCGGGGTTGACATCGGCATGATAGCCTCGAATGAAGTCTGCCTGTTCGAGCGCGCGAACCCGACGCAGACAGGGCGGCGCGGAAATACCGACCCGGCTGGCCAATTCCACATTAGTCATCCGCCCGTTATCCTGCAGGTCCCGGAGGATCCGCCGATCAATCCGGTCGAGCTTGACGCGTTGCATGTGGATAGTCCTTCCCTCGCCGCTCCAAGTTTCAGGCGGCCGCCGGGATCATAACGGCTAACGACAGCGGTACGCAAGAATGTTGCGCAAAGTTGTTATAATCGCGCGATTCGTCTAGGGTGCGCCGTGCCCCTTTGGGACGGTCATGCCCGCGACTCCGACAGGCCACTGAAATGCTCTCTGCTCCCACCCAATGCTGGATACTCTCGGATGGATCCGCCGGCATGGAGGTGCAAGCCGTAGGGCTTGCCCGCGCCATGGGTTTGCACGCGATCGTTAAGCCAGTCAAACCGAGCGGCCTGCTGCGGGCATTGCCATGGCTGGCCAGGTTTCCCGGCGTTCCCGCCGTCGCCAGTGAAACGTTGGAACCACCCTATCCGACAATCGCGATCACCTGTGGCAGGCGCCACGCCGGCGCCAGCATCGCGCTCAGACGATTATCAGCGGGCAAAACCTACACAATCCATATCCAGGACCCGCGAGTCTCGCCAAGCCTTTTCGACACGTTAGTTGTCCCGGATCATGACCCGCCAAGAGGACCGAACGTGATCACCACGACCGGCTCACTTAATCGTATTAGCGACGACCACCTGCGGCGAGAAGCAGCTATATTCGCGGCCCAGGTCGCGCCGTTGCCTAAGCCAAGGATTGCGGTCAATCTGGGCGGTGACACGAGGCAGTACAAGATTGACAAGGCACGTGCGGATAACATTGTCGAAGACCTCCGCAGTCTGTTGAATAGCCAGCGTTGTGGATTGATGGTCACCACGTCAAGGCGGACCGGCAAGCCACTAATGGACGCGTTGGCAATGCTTGCGAACCGTGCGGACACGCTTCTCTGGACAGGTGACGGGCCTAATCCGTATATGGGTTTCCTTGGTCTCACCGATGCCATTATCGTGACGAGCGACTCCATCAATATGGTCTCCGAGGCATGTTCCACCGGCAAGCCGGTCCATATTATTCGGATGGGAAACGAGCCGATTCGCCGCGCTAAGTTTCTTGAGGCAGTCCAGCAACAAGACCTTGCCCGGGCCTTCGAGGGAAAAGTGGAATTTTGGTCGCCTACCCCGCTGCGCGAAACCGAACGGGTGGCGGAGCGGCTGGTTGTCCAACTCAAGTCGGCTGGTATATTGGGCTGAATTAACAAGGGCGCCATAATGTCGGAATCCACCATTGGCATCCTGGAGACTGGGACCTACGACCCCGCTTTCGACGAAACGCATGGGCTTGACGGGCGACTGGTTCAAAAGCTTTCTCGGCCGTCTCTCGAACGATG
Organism: Alphaproteobacteria bacterium; assembly: GCA_028822575.1. The sequence goes on from JAPKDN010000468.1 coordinate 1,793, forward strand.
GCCTGGATTATCGGACATACCTCGCCATCGACGAAAAACTGCCCGAAACCGTCGTGGAGTGCGATGGCTACATCATCACCGGTAGCCCGGCCAGCGCGACTGAACGCACGCCTTGGCTGCTCGCGATGGCGAATTTCTGCATCGATGCCGTCAAAACTAAACCAGTCGTCAGGATCTGCTTCAGTCTCCAATTATTGCCCCAGGCCCTCGGAGGCGAGGACAAAACCTCGGATGTTGGGTGGGGCATCGGTTTGCACCGCTATGCCATCACCTATCCCACCGATTGGATGGGCCCACCGACCGATGAAAATGCAATGCTGGCATCTCACATGGATCAGGTTTCGGCAATACCGCCGGGCGCCGTGGTTCTGGCCGAAAGTGATTTCTGCTGCCATGCCATGCTGCAGTTAGCGCCAAACTGCATCACCATCCGGGCACATCCCAAGGCCACGCTGTTTTGTTTTGGGCCAATCTAAGAGATGCCGCCGGGAACGCTGCGCTCCGGGTCAGGTCGACCTGTCGTTGGCGAGCCTGGAGCAACCGACCGACGGGTATCGCATAGGTCGTTGGATCGTGAATTTCTAAAACAACCGGATCAACCGCGCCGATACATTACGATGTCGGTGTCCTTGATGTGAACCAGGGCCAATTCCTTGGCGAGGTCGTTCAGAAAATTGAACACATCCGGCGCGGCAGGCTTGTAGTCATGCCAAAGCACCACCCCCCGTTCACTCAACATCGCTATGGCCTTGGCGGTATCGCTCTCGACATAGGTGCGGGTATGCGCCCCGTCGATTAGGACCAAGTCAACACCGCCCATCAGTGGCGCCTCGTTATATGACTTACTATCTGAGAAAATTTGGCGAATCTTCGTCTCAGTCGGATGGCCCTGATAGTAGAAAGTCGTGAAAGCCGCCTCGTCCACCGCCACCTCCTGATGCAGTTTGTCGTCGGAGGCGCCGAATCGCAAACTCGCCAAATCATAAGGGTGGATGGTCAGCGTATGGATCTCAGCCTCTTCTGGCGCGTTCAACGCCATGACATGCGCGGTCTTTCCGCTGCAGGTCCCAAATTCGAAAATTCGCCGCGCCGATTTCGAGAGCCCAGCGATAACCCAGGTTTCCCGGTCGGAAAGCGAGGCAACCACACCCTCGCCACCGATGAAGGCCACCGTTGAATCCGACCCCGGTCCATGCTCGGTCATAGCAAAGCAAGGATCGACCTCCTCAAGCTTCACTTGCCGTATCGGGTAAGCGCTGAACGCGAAGGCGCGTCGCTTATGCTGGCGCAACTTCAACATCCGGCGGGTCGCAAAATAAAGCGCGACCAGTGTAATAACATTGGTGACAAGCAGCGGGATAAGGACCCAGTCCAGCATGGGAGATCTTCCGGCGTTCTTTTTAACGTAAGGCCGCTTGTATCACGCGGCCGGCTCATGGGGCCATGCCGGATCAGCACACTTGTGCGGAAGTGCCGACCGTCTCCGATATCATCGATGTTATCAGATTGGATATCTAGAGATTGACGACCACCTGTGCCAGTCTTCGAGTGAAGAGTTCGTCTTTGGAGACAAGAGGAGACCCACCGTGTCCGATAATCTGGCCGACTTTACTTTCCTGCAAGGCATCAAAGTAATCGATTTCACCCAATTCGAGGCTGGTCCCTCCTGTACCGAGTCACTCGCCTGGCTCGGAGCCGACGTGGTGAAGGTAGAGAACCCCAACCGCGGTGATCCCGGCCGCCGGCTGCGAGCCGGTCAGCCGGACAACGATCCGTATTATTTTCACTGTTTCAACGCCAACAAGAAATCTATTACGGTCAATCTTAAGTCCCCCGAGGGTCTGAGCCTGATAAGGGACATGATCGCTAAGGCCGATGTGATGATGGAA
>JAPKDN010000469.1 GCA_028822575.1 Alphaproteobacteria bacterium
GCCACAACTCTCTTGGTCCTCCCATAAGGAACTCGGTCGCGGCCGACAAACGGTCATTGGCAATCCACAGGCCTTGTTCCCCTTGCGGGAAGGCAACACCGTTGCTTTCGGCGTGCGCGGTAATAGCGAAATCGTCCCTACGGGCTGGCGGGACGAACATCGTTGCGCAGTACTTGGGCAGATGGACGTGGATGTGTCCGCCGGACGCTTCACGACTTTTCACATTTCGTGTCAAAGAAAAGATCACGTCGAGGAGCTGTTTTACTCACCAGTCGCGCAAAATTACGTTCTGCGAGTCCGTGATTTCGGCGCGTCCGAGTCGCGCAAGGAATTGGTCTCCATCGCGTTGAGCGATGACCGCACGAAAAACCTTCCCGTCGCCGTGGCCCGCCAGAAACCGGCGAAGGCCCATGACGAGATGTCCAAGAACCGGTCCACGACAAAGCAGATGATGGCCAATGGTAAGCCCATGCCTAGCATCGGTAACCCTCGGGTTGGTGCACTCGTCTCGCGGCTTGAGATGATCGTCAATCGCCTGGAGAGGATGTCCGGTGGTGGCCATGACAAGGGAATGGCGAAGAAACTTCACGCCAAGGCCGATAAAATGGTGGACCGCAAGTCGGCCGGGGGTAAATATGGTGCCCATCTCGCGTCCTATCGAACCGTCGCAGGCGCGAAACGAGGCTGGCGTTCACTGTCCCGGAAGTTCTCCAAGGAACTTGGTGGGCTGGATTTCGGGACGACCGAGTTCGACGCAGGCGATGGCAAGGGCACCTATGTCCGACTGGTCGCGGTCTCTTTCAAAAGCAAGGCCTCGGCCACGAAGTTCTGCCGCACGCTCAAGACCAAACGTCAATTCTGCAAGGCGACCCGCGCCAAACCCTGATAACCGATTTTGACGTCGATCTCGGCGTCAGCCGTCGCGCAATGGTGTTTGGTTAAGGTTCTCTTTCCTTGTGGTGACGAGTATTTGGGTTTTGGTCAACGATAAGGCTGCTTGGGCCTTCTTGTGTGCTCAACGATTAGGCGAGACACCAACGCGTTAAGCCAGGAGTTTCATGACCTCGCGCCGCGCAGGATCGTGGCCAACAGAAAAGCCGCTGCGACGCAGACCAGAAAAACCATCATGCCATGCGGCTCCCATAGGCCAAGCGCGAGCCCGGCAGCAGGTGGGCCGATGGCGTTGGCTATCTCGAACGTCATTACGAAGGCGGCATTCGCGGCGGCAAGCTCGCTGGCTTGGAACCTCTCACCCAACATCGTTATCCCGACCGTGTAGAAAGCGAATATCGCCCCGCCCCAAATGGCCATGAACACTACAAGCGGGATGCCACCGCCCAGAAGTGACGCGACCGCGAAAGGCGCCAATACAGCGACCCCACCACAGGTGAGTAACATGGCCCGATGGTTGAGCCAATCGGCGAGCAACCCAATAGGAATCTGGAATAGTAAATTTCCAGCGAGGAAAGCGGTAAGCAAAAACACAGCGTCGGTTTCCGGCAGGCCACTCCGCAAGCCGTAGATCGGAAGGAACACGAAGCAGGCGCCGCCATATAAGCCCACGGCGACGACCGCCGCGAATATGCTCGGCGCATTCCTGACGAGGATCATCGGCGTCCCATGCAACCCGATCCGAGGCTTGGGCGCGTACCTAGCAACAACGGCCAACGGCAGCGCCGATGCAAGGGTCGCAATACCGAATACCACGAACGGGACCAGGTCTTCGGTCCCGGTCAGTCCCAGTGTCGCCGGGCCAGCGGCCATTCCGGCGGCGATCGAGGTCACGTAAATCGCCATGATGCGGCCGCGATCCCGTTTGGACGCCACCAAATTCATCCATGTCTCGCTAACCACCCAGTGTATCCCTAGGCCTCCTGCGTAGAGGGGCCGCAGGATGAACCAAGCAACCAGTGAGTCCGTGACAGCAGTGGCGGCGAGAGCGACCGTGGACATTACGATCCCTAGGATTACCGAGCGCGCCAAGCCTAACCGTTGCACGATCCACGGCACGAATGGCGCGATGCAGATTATCCCGAGGGAACCAATCGCAGTGTTCGCGCCAATCATCGTTTCCGACACCCCTCGCTTCTCGAGGATAAGAGAAAACAAGGGGATAATTCCGCCTACCGCGAGGCCAACGGCGAAGCTGCTCAGGTAGTTGGCCACCAGCACCGCCATCCTGCCCTTGCCACGCTCCAGCGCCGTCGAAGTCGTTCGCGATATTTCACACTTATCAGCCGTCACACCGTGATTTCCCTTGCATGGATCCAGTGGAGACCGTGATAGAAGCGCCAGGCAAAATCCCTATGACTTCCGATCACCGGAGCGCACAGTGACAGAACACAAGGGTACTGGCCCGTCCGATTCCGACATCCGCAGCAACCCGAATACCGTCCTTGTCGGAATAGGACTAGCGATGCTCGCCGGGTTTCTATTCGTCACATCCGATTCGGTCGTCAAGATGGCGACCAGCGATCTACCAGTACCAGTCGTGGTCTGGGGCCGTTACGCCGCACATATGATGCTGATGCTGGCGTTGTTTCCGGGACGAAGATTCACAACGCTCTTCAAGGTCAAGCAGCCGAAATTGGTGATTGGGCGAGGCGTTCTCCTGCTGATCTGCACGTCGCTCTTCTTTACTGCGATCGGCCACATCGGGCTGGCCGAGGCCAACGCCATCATGTTCGTCTCACCTTTCTTCGTCGTTGCCCTATCGATCCCACTTTTGAAGGAAAAAGTCGGAATCCGCCGCTGGTCGGCGGTGATCGTGGGATTTATTGGTATCCTGATCATACTTCGACCGGGGTTTCAGGAGGTCCATTGGGCCTACCTGCTGATCGTCGCCGTTGCCTTTTTCTACGCGCTGTTCTCTATCCTCACACGGACCCTCAGTTTCACCGAGACCGCGACATCCATGTGGTTCTATACCGCCCTTGTCGGCTTCATTGGCTCATCCTCGGTGGTTTGGTGTCATTGGAAAATGCCAACGCCCGAGCAATGGCTGATGCTTTGCGCCATCGGCGTGATTGGCGGTGGCTCTCATTATATCGTGATCCAGGCCTATAGCCGCGCCGCCGCCTCGCTTTTGGCGCCCTTTCAGTACGTCCAAATCATCTGGGCGACGATATACGGTTTTTTTCTGTTCGGGCATTTCCCGGACAGCTGGACCGTCGCCGGAGCGGGGTTGATCATCGCCAGTGGGCTCTATGTCTGGCTACGGGAGCGGCATTTGGGCAAAACCCAGCGCAGTGCTAGCTGACCCGGCGACGGACTGAAGTAAAGACCGTGGTCATAGAGCACAGCATAATCAGGGCGACGCCGTAGAACACCCATTCCGGGTGCCCCTGGTCCATCACCCAACCAAACCCCGTCGGCGCGATACTACCACCAATGCTAAAGCCCGTGGTCACGAAACCGAAAACCTTGCCGTAGGCGCCGTCGGGCGTCACCGATCGCACGATCATGTCTCGGGATGGCATGATCACGCCATGCATCAAGCCCTGAGCTACCATAAGAACATACACCGCGAACAACGACAGCGAGAACGCGCCAATGGCAGCGACCATGACAGCGGTCGACAGGAAGCAGACCCCCGCGACCACATTGTGACGCGTAGTTCGGTCCGCCACGTAGCCGCCGATGAGTGTGCCGATGCTAATAGCCACCAGATAAGCCGT
>JAPKDN010000470.1 GCA_028822575.1 Alphaproteobacteria bacterium
CTCGATATCATTGTTTATTAAACCGATGATCTCTCCATCGGTGACCGCGACTGCGCGATTATTCAACCGCGAGAAATTGAAAGGTCCGTCGTCTCGGAGCACCTTGATTCGCGTATCCTTGGTGATTTTGGCGAGGTAGGTGGCGGTTTCTTCCTTTTCGCTGCCGTTGTCGACGATCGTCATGTCCCAGTTGGGGTAGTCGTTATTATTTTGGGCGCCGTCGACGACCATCTTTAGTAGTTCTATCCGGTCCCGGGTCGGCACGATGAGGCTGACTTTGGGGGGGGGATTGGGTAACGCGTAGACCACGCGGTGACCGAAGTCACCAATACCCGCAGTTACGGTCGCTTTTACGCCGCGGCGCTTGAGGTGCTCACGGATGGCCTTGCGCGCCGCTTCGATGGCGTATGATTTTTCCTGCTCGCCTGACGCCACCGACCCTTCGATGGAACGCCAATGATAGAGCACATGGGGTATATGGCGAATGCGTTCTGGCGTGGATTTCTCGATGACTCGTAAAGCCAGATCGTAGTCTTGGGAGCCCTCGAAACCCTTGCGGAACCGGCCAACCTCCTCGACCACGCCACGGCGGTAGGCGCTGAGATGGTTGATGAAGTTTTGCGCCAAAAACATGTCTGGGCTGAAGTCAGATTTGAAATAGGGGTGATCAATTTTACCGTCTTTGTCGATCTTGTCTTCGTCGGAATATATAATGTCCGTGTCTGGATACCGATTGATTTCGGTCGCCACCATGTAGAGTGCATGAGGTGTCAACTCGTCATCATGATCAACGAGGATGACAAACTCTCCCCGGGCCATCTCGAGGGCGGAGTTCGAGGCTTCTGAGATATGTCCGTTGACCGATCGATACGTGATCTTGATGCGCTCGTCCGTACCTGCATATTCGCGTAAAACAGCTAGGGTCTCGACCGATGTGGAGGCATCGTCGGCGATGCAGAGTTCCCAGTTCGGGTACAATTGACTAGTTATCGACCCGACCGCGCTACGCAGGATCTCGGATGGCGTGTTGTAGGTCGGCATAATTATCGAAAGCAGGGGCTTGTGCTGTAACGCCTCGATGTGGCGCCCAATCGCCTCGGCGTCGCCCTCCGACAAGTCGGCATAGGTCTCCCGCCAGTTGTCGTAGCTGCGCAATGGTTCAGTCGCCTGATGCCGAAGACCGTGTTTCAGTTCGCTGATTCCACCGCGCAGGAAGGCACTCCGCAAGGAGTCAAGCAGACCGAGCAGCCCCCGATCGTCCGACTGAGTCGCCAGAACCCGGGTCTTGACCAGCGTGGCTGTTAGCATCAGGCCGTTAAGCTCAGTAATTCGAACGTCCCCGAGCTCGAACTCGCCTATGAAACTAACTGGATCGAGACGCAGGCCCGTCACCGTGTCTGGAAGTCGGACGACAACGCTACCAATGCCGGCTCGAGTGGGTGGAAGCCTGAGCCGGGCAGCCTCGCGGAACCCTTTGCCGTCGTCGAAGAAAAGGAATGGTGAGGCTCTCCGCTTGGCCCGAATTTCATAGTCGATTCGAACCCAGCCCCGAGGCTGCCGGCCTCGACGGCTGGAGAGTACCATGTGAGATGTTGTCGTTTCCGCACGATAATGGCCTGGTGCCGTCCGTCGCATTTGGTGAAACGACATTGGCACCATCTCGTGCGTCAGAATATTCAAGGATCCGAGAATACCTGTGCCGATGCGGGCGAGGCCTCGCATGGGGCGGGTGAGGCGCCAGGACCAAGTGCCGCCAATATGCCTGAAATTTTGATGTAGTCGGCTGATCTCACCCTGCAGTTCAAGGACCTGATTGTCTTTTTCCGAGACGTGGCGATGCAGGCCTTGAACCTGTTTCTGCAAGGATTTAATAGCATCGCCTTGCGCCAATAATCCTTGGATCGTATTCTCCCGATCCTTAAGGTTGCGATCGCGCTCGGCCACCCATTTCTCACGCTCGTTCAGGCGGGTGTGGAGTTCGTGAATTTCCTCGGCGAGCCGAGCTTCGCGTGGCGCAGCCTCGGCCAAAGTATCGTCGAAATAGTACCCCGCCTGTTCGAGCTCGTCTGAGACACGGTCCATAATTGCCGCCAAACGCCCCTCATTGCCGTCGACCGCGTCGTCAAGGGCTTGATGGACCTCTCCCGCCCAATACATCAGGTGAGGGTCTTCCGCTAGAGTACCGACATCAAGCGAAAAGTGGCGCATGCTCGGTCGTATGAAGGTCTTTATCGCTGCCGCAGCCTTGCGATTTGTTAACTCCAGCGGGATATCAAGCGCGTTGGAAACCCGAGCTGCTACCGGCCGCCAGTCCTGTATGAGATCGCCATATCGCAAAAATACCCGCGCCGCGTCGCGACTGTTAGCTTCCGCCTCGAGCGAATGGCGTAGCCACAGCAAAAGAGCCCGACTCTCAGTCATTTGGTCGCGTTGATGGAGGGAACGGACGACCTCCAAGGGATGGCGCAACATCAGCACATAGCGAGGGGTGGCTCCCAGCGCGTTAAAAACCTCCCGCCAAAGGGGGAGAAAGCGACACATCCGAGGGTCCTTGACGCCCCATAGGGACTGACCGTTAAAATCTTCCCGGAGCCTTTCAATCAAAGCGGCGCGGGCTTCACGCGCCGCGTCGCTATCCAGGTAACCGCGTGGTAGCCCTCGCGGGTCATCCCAGCTCATGCTAAGGCCATTCAGCAGTGCCGTGTGAATATCCACGACACCTTGATGCTCCCAAAACCCCGTCTCGTTGCCAGCCGCGGCCGCCATCAAGGACTCACCTAGATCCACGCCGAGAAGATTTAGCACCCGAGTAAGCACGGATGTGCCGGATCGGTGCATGCCGAGTACAATGATGGCGTTAGCACCACGTACTTTAGAATCATCCAGAGAACCGGATTGTATTACTGAAATGTTTGTATGGGTGGTCATATCGTTGAAGCATCTTCCATGCCGCGGCGCGAGACGGCGGTTGCATACCACGGTTGGGCGCTTCATGCGAGAACGGCGAGCGAAGTTCGCGGCGCTGAGCACCGGTGATTTATTCCGATCCCAACTCGGGGTAATCGAAGTGGTGTAAGGCGTCGATGCCCCGGCGCGTGAGTAAATTGGCGACTGGCGCATCCAGCTTGAGCCAGCGACCAAGAGATTCTGGTGGTGTGACGAATTCGGTCGCGATGTCTTGGATTATTTCGTCGGTAGCGGCCTCCAAACCGGCGAAATTCAGAATTGCGCCAACGTTCTCGATTGGATTGGCGCAGAGGTCTTCAAATCGAATGCGCAGATAGCGGGACTCGAGATGCCTTTCGCCCCACTGCGCGATCGCTAAATTCGCGGCTGCCCATAGTTGAATAGAGCCGCTTGGATCGGTTTCATCAAGCGCTTCGCCAAACAGCGCTTCAAAGTGTTTTCGCGGCTGGTTTTGATTTCCACTAGTCGCCATGTCGCGACCGTCGCGGACTAAATGAATGAAACGAACCGTCGGGAATAGGTCCGCAATCAAGGGGAGGACATACATACTGCGCGGGTTTTTCCATCCCCAAGGCCCATCACCGTTCGGAAGATCAACTAAGAATCGGTTAATGGACAGAGCAAGCTCATCCCTGGCCGCCACCGATAGGTCATGCGGTAATTCCTCAACCTGATAGTCGAGGCTCTTTGTCGACGTGAGAATGGGGT
>JAPKDN010000471.1 GCA_028822575.1 Alphaproteobacteria bacterium
CGCCGGTTCCCTTGTGGTTCACCATGGCCGAACCTGGCATGGCTCTCGCGACAATACCGGGCATGGTCAACGCCGGTCCGTCGTTGCCCATTGCATGTCCAGCGCGGCCAAGTTCAATCCTGACATTATCAGCCCGATATACGGTCGCTACAAGCGGGTTGGCGTTGACGAAATGGACGAGAGCTTCTTCCCGATTCTTTGGCGTTCGGACGGTTACCGAACCAATTGGCTAGACCGGTTCATGGCTGGCTGAGTCTCGCCGTGCTTCGGGCGGGCAATATCCACGCCGTGTGAAGAACACTGTATCTGATCGTGGGGCCAAATCGACGGCTCCTGCCATTCGAGCCGCAGTTTCACGAAATCGCGGTTGGGATGAACCAAAATGTTGCTTTATGCCAGAAAAGGACCGTACAGTACCAAAAGAGACCAATTATCGAATAATTGGTATAAAAACTCATTGATTGGTCCACATCCAGCGAGAAGGCGCACCGAAGCTTTCAAACTGAAAATTTAGGGAGGACACATGATGACGCTTTCAAACTGGACAAGGGGCGCCCTTGTAGCTGGTGCGTTCGCGATGAATTTGGCCGCGGGCCCCGCGCTGGCGGCTGACTCGAACAAACCAATCACGATCCCGACACATAACTGGTCAAGTCAGATCGTGATGGCCTATGTGATCGGTGGGATGTTCGAAAGCATGGGCAATACCGTCGAATATGTGCCCGCGGATTCCCAAGCGGTTTATGAGGCCATTCGCAATGGCGATATCATGATCTCGCATGAGGTCTGGCAATCCACTTTCGGCAAGTCTTTCTACAATGCGATGGCGAAAGGCGGCCTGATCGACGCTGGAACGCACGCGGCGGATACCCTGGAAGAATTAGGCGTACCCCATTACGTAATCGAGAAGAACCTGTGCCCCGGCCTTCCGTCGTGGGACGCGCTGGCGAATTGCCAAGAGGTGTTCGCGACCGCCGATTCCGGTGGGAAGGGCCGCATCTTGGAAGGTCCGCAAAGTTGGCATGGAGATTTGATGCCCAATCGTATCAAGGCTCTGGGGCTTGGTGACAAATACGTCGTAAAGTTCGCGGGCTCCGCCGACGCTATTTGGGCCGAACTCGCGTCCGCGAAGAAAGAAGGCCGCGGAATCATTACGTTTAACTGGACGCCAAACTTCACGGATGCCGATGGCTTCGACTTCATCCAGTTTCCCCCGTACAAGGACGGCTGCCGGATCGTGGATGGCGGCGATGGGAAATGCGGTTCGCCTAAAGGTTGGTTGAAGAAGGCGGCGAACTACAAGTTCCCAAAAACGCATCCAACCGCCTACTCGGCGTTTAGCAAGTTGTCCTTCACCACGGCGCAAATTGGTCAAATGGCCGCGCTCGTCGACACCGAAAAAATGAGCCACAAGGATGCCGCCAAGGCGTGGCTTGCCGCGAACGAAGGTGTCTGGAAGCCTTTCACGAAGTAAGGTTCGGACAATTTTATTCCAAGCCTCGAACAAAGAGGTGACCTAGCGTTCTAACTTCGCCCTCCCTTGACCTCGCGTGGACAAGGGAGGGTTCTTCATTTTCTTCCCACAAATTACGGCAATGCGAGACCGCCTCCCATGTTTGAGAAGACGGAAACACCGTTGGCTTGGCCACGCGCTATATCGATGAATGCAACCCTCGCCAAATGAGCCGAACTTTCCCGTTCGTTGATTGACGTGCGACACTCTTCGGGATGGCTGCAAGGATCGAAAACATGGATGACGAGATCACCCAAAATACCGAATCATCCAACGATGGGGACACACACCCCGTCATAAAATGCGACTCTATTTACAAAATATTTGGTGAGAACGCTGGCAAATTATTGAAGGCTTCCAACGGCCATGTTGACGTGGATGAGTTTAAAAAGGCGGGCTGCATTTTCGGCGTCAATAATGCCACCTTCGAAGTTGCGAAGGGCGAAATGTTGGTGGTCATGGGCCTATCGGGATCGGGAAAATCAACTCTCCTTCGCTGCATCTCCCGCCTGACAGACACAACAGCGGGGCGGATATTCATTGACGGCGAGGATCTGCTCTCCATGAATTCCAAGGAACTGATCGAACTGCGCCGCAACAAGATGGGCATGGTGTTTCAGAGCTTCGCCTTGCTGCCGCACAAAACCGTTCTGGAGAACATCGCCTTCCCTTTGCAGGTCAAGGGTATAAGCACGGCGGACAGCATCAAGCGGGCCGTCGACATGGTCGAACTCGTCAGCCTTGGCGGGCGGGAGAACTATTTTCCGCGGCAGCTCTCTGGTGGACAGCAACAGCGGGTCGGCATCGCCAGGTCCTTGGCGGTGGAACCTGATATTTGGTTCCTGGACGAGCCTTTCTCGGCGCTTGACCCTCTAATACGCCGGGAAATGCAAGATGAATTCCTGCGCCTCCAAGGGATCCTGAATAAGACAATTCTGTTCGTGACCCATGATTTCGATGAGGCGCTGCGGCTGGCCGACAGGATCGCGATCATGAAAGACGGCATTATTGAACAGATCGATACGCCCGCGAACATCGTTCTCAATCCATCCACGGAATACGTCGCCAAATTCACCAAGAGCGTCCCGCGCGAAAAGGTACTGACCTGCGGAAACGTCATGGAGGACGTCGGCGCGACCGCCGATATCAGCGAACTGAAGGTCTCCAGGAACACCATAATCGAAACCGTCGCCGAAGCCGTGCTGAACGAGCCGAAACCGGTGGCGGTTATCGATGATACCGGCCAGATGGTTGGTGTCCTCAATCGCAAATCCATTATTCATATTCTGTTTGGGGAGAGCAGCTCGGAGCCGCCGGTCGTCAATCAAACGGCCGGTCGGTAATCATGGCGCCCGTTTCAATGCATCCCAAACTATTGCAATTCGGCGGCTTGCTGATTGTTTTCGCTTTTCTTTGTTTCGCTATCGATCCATCCGATACCAATGCCTTGTGGAGGCTGCCCGCCTACATGGCGGCGGTGCCCATATGGCTTAGCAATTCCGTCGAATTTTTGATGTACGAATGGTTGCCGATCGACATCTACAATACGGAAATTGAAGAATACGAAGAATCGGCGCTGTTGAAGATCACCACCCGGTCGATTTCCGGAATCATTCTCTTTTGCATCGAGTTTATCCGGGAAATTCTTCTTGGCGGTGTGAAGACCATCGTCACATTCACGAGCTGGGACTATGTCCGCGAGAATAGCTGGGCGTATTGGCCCGCGCTGCCTTGGACCGTTGTCTCCGGAGCCGCTATTGTTTTGGGCTATTCGCTCGGCGGAAGATGGCTTTCAATACTCGTCGGGTTCTCGACCATTTATATCGCGGTTTTTGGACAGTGGGAGCCGGCGATGGAGACGCTCTCTTTCGTATTGGTGGCGGCGCCTCTCTCGGTTTTTCTCGGGCTGAGCTTCGGGGTTTGGGCTTATAAGAGTCGCGCGGTCGAAGCGGCCTTGATGCCCTTGCTTAACGTCGCCCAAACCATGCCCCATTTTTCCTACCTCGTGCCGGTGACGGTCTTCTTTGGTGTTGGCGATCATGCCGGCGCGATCGCGACAGTGATTTTCGCGACACCCCCAATGATCCGTCTCACATTGCTGGGCCTTAAATCGGTTGCGCCGGAAGTGATCGATGCCGGCATGATGAATGGCTG
>JAPKDN010000472.1 GCA_028822575.1 Alphaproteobacteria bacterium
CAAACTGATGACCTCGAACCTCATCCTTCGCCGGTCACCTCGGTTCAAGGAACTTAAGCAATGGATCGATGCCGGCAATTTCGGCGAGATCGTCGCTATAGAGGGTGACTACATCCACCAGATCCTGTGGAAACTAACCGAGGGCTGGCGGGGCAAGATGGATTTCTATTGCGTGACCTATGGCGGCGGCATCCATCTGATCGACCTGATGCGCTGGTTGATCGGTCAAGAAGTCGTCGAGGTAACGGGGATGGGCAACAAGATCCTTACCCGGGGTTCGGACTATAAATACGACGACGTGATCATGAACCTTCTGCGCTTCGAGGATGGCGCGATCGGCCGGACCATGTCCAATCTCGGCCCCCAACGGACTCAGCTGCATGCGCTTTCGGTTTATGGGACCAAGAAAACCTTCGTGAACGACAGACCTCACGCCAAGCTATTCGACGGCGACCAGGACGAAAACGAGTGGGTCGTGGAGACACCGTATCCCGGAATCGAGAAATTCGACCTTCTGCCGGATTTCATCGCTGCTATCCGCGAGGGCCGTGAGCCAAATGTCTCGGTTCGGGATATTTTCCGGGTGATGGATATCTGCTTTGCCTGTTACGACTCGCTCGAGGCCCGACGAACGGTGCCAGTGAGTTATCTGATCTAGGTACAATCGAGGAAGCCATGAGTAACGAGATGATCCCCTTCGGGCGGCCAATGCTGGACCAGACCGAAATAGACGCAGTTCTGAAAGTTCTCTCCGGCCCCATCCTCGCCCATGGCCCGGTGTGCGGTGAATTTGAGACCGCGTTTGCCGAACGCGCTGGCGCCGAGCACGCGATCACCGTTTCCTCGGGAACCGCCGGGCTGCATCTCTGTCTGTTCGCCAATGACGTGGGACCAGGCGACGAGGTGATCGTCCCAGCAATCACCCATGTCGCCACCGCTCACGCAGCCGAGTATTGCGGCGCCACGCCGGTTTTCGTCGATGTCGATCCGGCAAATGGCAATATCGCGCCGGTCGGCGTGGCGGCGGCACTGACCGAGCGGACCCGTGCCGTCATGGTCGTTCACTTCCTCGGTCTGCCTTGCGAGATGGACCGGATCAATGCCGACGCCGACAAGGCGGGTGCCTTTGTGATCGAAGACGCGGCGCTGGCCGTAGACGCGACCTATGGGGGCAAGAAAGCCGGGACCCTGGCCAAGGCCGGTTGCTTCTCGTTCTATCCGATCAAGCACATGACATCGATCGAAGGCGGCATGGTCACCACCAATGACGCCAAGTTCGCTAACCAGATCCGTAAGCGCAAGGCCTTCGGCTATGACCGCAGCCACGAGACGCGGGTGAAACCGGGCATCTATGACGTCACAATGCTCGGCTATAATTACCGCATGAACGAAGTCGAGGCGGCCGTTGGCCTTGCCCAACTTTACAAGTTGGACGAGCGGCTGAAAATCCGCGAGCACAACTATCACGCCTTGAAGAACGCGTTGGCCGAGCTTGAGGAGGTCACCGTTTTTGAGCCTACCCAGGGCAAGGCACAATCCTGTTTCTACTGTCTGAACGCGGTTCTGCCGCGTGATGGAAGCCTGGATCGCGACGCAATCGCGGCCGATCTAAAAGCAGCCAATATCGGCACCTCGGTCCATTATCCCGGCGCGGTACCCCTGATGACCTATTATCGCGAGAAATATGGCTATCGGGCCGGGCAATTCCCAGTCGCCGAATGGCTAGCGGCACAAACCATCTCGCTACCGGTAGCGCCGCATGTACCCGATGATTTCGCCGAACGCATCGGCACCGCGATGAAAGATGCGATTTTCAAGGCACGCAAAGTGCGGTGAGGGTCGAAACTAAATCACAACGAGTTCTTTCCGCCATACCTTGATATAATTCATCGCCACATTCATGGATTGAGATCGGTTTGTCGATTAACGTCGTGAGAACCATTCAACGGAGCGCCAACCCATGACCCTAAAACAACCTTACGATGCCTCCGTTCTTCCAGCCGGCATTCGCTCGCGTCATGTCGACAATACCAACGGCCTGATCATGCATGTCCTGGAGGCCGGATACGAAATGCCGGGCCGCCCGGCGATTCTTCTGCTGCATGGATTTCCGGAACTCGCGTTCAGCTGGCGTCGGATCATGCCGATTCTGGCAGATGCCGGCTATCATGTTATCGCACCGGATCTGAGAGGCTATGGCCGCACCATTGGATGGGGGCCGGTGAGCTATGACGATGATCTCGGCTCGTTCCGGCTGCTGAATACGGTGCGGGACGCGATCGGCATCCTTCGAGCGATGGGGCACGAGACCGCAGCCGCAGTCGTTGGCCATGATTACGGTTCGTCCGTAGCGGCCTGGTCGGCCTTGGTTCGCCCTGATGTGTTCAAATCTTGTGTTCTGATGAGTGCGCCCTTCGATGGGCCGCCTGACCTTCCGGTCGCTGGTGCTTCGGTGGGTACGGCGGGGCCGGATATCCACGAGACCATGGCGGCGCTGGCTCGGCCGCGCAAGCACTATCATTGGTACTATTCCACTCGTCCGGCCAACACGGACATGACCGAGTGCCCAAAAGGACTGCACGACTTTCTGCGTGCCTATTACCACTATAAAAGCGCGGACTGGAAAGCCAATAAGCCCCACAAGCTGGAAGACTGGCGCGCCGATCAGCTAGAGAAGATGCCGACCTACTACATTATGGATCTCGATGACACGATGCCCCAGGCGGTCGCCAGGGAAATGCCGAGCACCGCCGAAATCGCTGCCAACACCTGGCTACCGGACAGCGATCTGGCAGTCTATGTCGAGGAATATGGCCGCAACGGTTTCCAAGGCGGGCTCAACTGGTATCGCCGCGGCACCACCGGCTTCGACAATGCTGAGCAGCAAATTTTCGCCGGACGCACCATCGACATTCCCAGTTGCTTCATCTCCGGCACCAGTGATTGGGGCGTCTATCAACGTCCAGGCGTCGCCGAGTCCATGAATGGCGCAGTTTGCACCAATATGCTCGGCTTCCACCTGCTTGAAGGCGCTGGCCATTGGGTTCAGCAGGAACAACCGGAAGCAACCAGCAAGCTTCTGCTCACATTCCTGAACGAGGCCGGCACCGGGCTTTGAGAGGCCAAATGCCGGCTCCACCTCAATTGAGCGCCGAACCCTCTAGGGTGATCCGATGCATCAGGCGGCGTTGCCCCTGATAATCATTGATCGCCATGTGCCAGGTCGCCCGGTTGTCCCAAAAGGCGATCGAACCTTCCTTCCACTGGAAACGACAAGTGAATTCTGGACGACTGGCATGGGCATAGAGATAGGCAAGCAACGGCTTTGACTCCTCGTCGGTCCAGCCTTCGAAACCGAGGGTAAAGCCCGGGTTGACGTATAGAGATTTTCGACCGGACAGCGGATGGGTGATCACGACCGGATGTACTGCGTCCTGGGTCGCCAGTTTCGGATTCTTGATCCGGCCGACGGTGTCATCGGTGCGATCAGCCCCGAACACATGGCGGCTGGAATGACGCGCCTGCAAACCGTCAAGGGTTTCCCTTAGACCGTCCGAAAGGGTGTCATAGGCCAGATACATGCTGGCGAACATTGTATCGCCACCCTTTTTGGGAACCTCATGGGCGTAAAGCATCGAGCCGAGTGCGGGTTC
>JAPKDN010000013.1 GCA_028822575.1 Alphaproteobacteria bacterium
GTGGATGCGCGCCAAACGAATGGTGACGCGGATTAAGGGTGGCGCCCTGTTCGATTCTCGGCAACCACGATAGCCGGTTTCACTTCACAGGTTACGTCGATTGCCCCTGATAGGGTTAAGGTTTGAACAGAGAAGCGCTAACCTCGCGCAACGCCACGTCATGGCTGGTGAACTGTTCCAAGGAATTCAACAATGACGACTGCATCGTCCGCTCTTGCCCGCGCCCATGCCTTCTGTGAAGCATTCAGTTTGCGGGTGCCGATCCTGATGGCGCCGATGGCCGGTGCATGCCCACCGGCATTGGGGGCCTCGGTCGCGAATGCAGGCGGCATGGGCGCCTGCGGTACCTTGCTAATGGACCCGGATGCCATTGCAAGCTGGGTAAGCACCTTTCGCGCCTCCAGCAATGGTGGCTTTCAGCTTAATCTTTGGATACCGGACCCGGCGCCGATCCGCGATGCCGATAACGAGACGGCGGTTCGCACGTTCCTGGGGCAATGGGGCCCGGATGTCGCGACCGACGCGGGAGACGCGGCGCCGATGGATTTCGACGCCCAATGCGACGCCATGCTCGCCGCCGGTCCGACGGTGATCTCGTCGATCATGGGCTTGTACCCGGAGCCCTTCGTCGCCCGGATGAAAGCCCAGGGCGTCAAATGGTTCGCCACCGTCACCACCGTTGCCGAAGCCAGGGCGGCAGCCGATGCCGGAGCGGATGTGATCGTCGCCCAGGGTATGGAAGCTGGCGGTCATCGCGGCGCCTTCGAAGCGGACCAGGCGGAACGCGCACTGGTGGGGCTGTTCTCGCTTGTGCCGGCGGTGTACGACGCGGTGGAACTTCCAGTGGTGGCGACCGGCGGGATCGCCGATGCGCGCGGCGTCGCGGCGGCACTGATGTTGGGAGCGTCGGCGGCGCAGATCGGCACCGGATTGTTACGCACGCCGGAAGCCGCTCTCCTACCGGCCTGGGCGGATGCGATCGGTCATACGGCGCCGGAAGATACCGTTGTCACGCGTGCCTTCTCCGGTCGCCCCGGCCGCAGTGTGGCCACCGCCTATGCCCGCTCGGCCAACAGCCCTGAGACACCCGACCCGGCACCGTATCCGGTTCAGCGCGGCCTTACCGGCGCCATGCGCGCCGAGGGTGCCAAGAACGACAACATCGATCTGGTCCAGGCTTGGGCCGGCCAATCGGCAAGCCTCGCCAAAGCCCAGCCCGCCACCGATCTGGTGCGTGATATCTGGGCCAAAGCGGAAGCCATGCTGGGCTCCTGACCCCGCGCGGGCACGCAAGATATCAAACTGAGGCCATCCCGATCTTCTCTTGCTTTAACTCGGCGAACGCGCGGCGGATGATTTCACTCGCCGACCAGCAGAACAGACCGGCCATGGCGCCAGCGATCACAAGGTCGGGAATGCCGGAATTTGTGAAGTAAACCAACCCCGCCGCCGCCACGACGCCGAGGTTACCGATCGCGTCGTTCCTGCTGCACAGCCAGACCGAACGGACATTGGCGTCGCCGTCCTTGTAACGCATCAGCAACAATACGCTGGCCACATTCGCGGCGAAGGCGAGCAGTCCAATTGCCCCCATCAGTGACGCTTCGGGCACCCCGAGCACCAGGACTTGATAGATGGTCGAACCCAACACCCAAAGCCCCATCACCGCCAACGATAACCCCTTGGCCAAGGCGGCCAGGGCTCTGGTGCGGCCCGCCCGGCCGATCGCCCAGAGGCTAATTCCGTAAGTCACGCTATCAGCGAGGAAGTCCAGCGCATCGGCCTTGAGGGCCTGTGAACCCGCGCGGTGTCCGGCCATCGTTTCGACCAGGAACATCGCACCGTTGATGGCGAGCACCGCCCAAAGAACCCGTCGATACGGTGCCGACATACCGTCAAAAGCCACGTCTTCATGTCCGCCACATCCAGCCATCACCTGTCTCGCTTATCGGTTTCCGTTGTTGGTGAGACTAATGTGGGAGCTATACTGACTATAGGTTCAAGGGGAAAAATGATGGTCGTGAAACAAGGCATTGGCGACGCGGCCCGGCGCTCGGGCTGTTCTGTTCAGACCATCCGCTATTATGAGCGGATCAACATGGTCGCGCCGCCCATTCGGACATCCGGCAACCAGCGGGTCTATGACGATAACGCAATCGATCGCCTAACCTTCATACGTCACGCCCGCGCATTGGGTTTTGGTCTCGACGCGATACGCGAACTGATGAGTCTTTCAGCCAACCCGGACCGGGATTGCACTCAAATCGATGCGATCGCCAAAACCCATCTCGAAGCGGTTCAACAGCGGATTGGTCAGCTGCGGGTCCTGGAAGCGGAATTGAAGCGCATGGTCGAGGCCTGCGCACATCGAACCGTCTCACAATGTCGAGTGGTCCAGGTACTATCGGATCACGAAATATGCGCCGGCGAGCATCCGGCGATGGATGGGTAGGTTCGGGCCGTCATCCATACGGAAACAACCCAGATGCCATTGGGGTGTCGGCGCCTCAGGCTTGCGTCACACAGCCTTACGCCGTATGCACGGATAAGCTATTTCCATGCAAGCGGGGATCAATCATGAGCGCCTTGTCCGTCTATCTTTCCGGTGAAATCCACAGCAATTGGCGGGAGAAAATTCAATCCGGCAGTCAATCTAATGGCCTGGAAATCGATTTCAACGCCCCCGTCACTCATCACGAAAGCAGTGATGATTGCGGCGTCGCCATTCTTGGCGGCGAGGACAATCCGTTCTGGAAGGACCACAAGGGCGCCAAGATCAACGCCATCCGCACGCGCACCCTGATCGAGCGGTCGGATGTGGTCGTGGTCCGGTTCGGTGATAAGTACAAGCAATGGAACGCCGCCTTCGATGCCGGCTATGCTGCCGCGTTGGGCAAACCGGTGATCGTACTGCACGACCTGGCGCTAACCCATGCCCTGAAGGAAGTCGATGCCGCCGCGCTCGCTGTCGCCGAGACACCGGAGCAGGTCGTATCGATCCTAGCTTATGTGTTGAACGGCGAGCTTAAGGTCGCTTGATCATGGGGCCCGGCAAGATCAATCTCAACTTCCATCACATGGATACAACCGGCGGCTTCACCACCGGGCCGGACAATCCACTGATCCATGTGAAGTTCCTCGACAATAGCCTGGATATGACCAAGAAAACCTTTGTGTGCAATCGGTTTCTGCGCGTCGACGCGGGATATTGGACGCCGGAAGCGCACGCGCATGCCTATTGAGAAGAGCTGTATATCCTGGAAGGTGACATCATCTCCATCGACGCTGATGGAGAACGGGCTCATAAACGCCGGGCTAAGCCAGTCAGCCTCTGAGCATCATGCACAACCCGGTGCGGACCGAGGGTGGGTGTCTGTTTCTAGAATCCAACTGGGACAACAGCGAGGCCAACTGATCTCAGGCGCTATCATCCACCTCGGCTCCGGCGCCGCTGCGTGACAGGGCGCTAGCTGGGACCAGGACATTTTTCGCGGCCTGCTTGATCAGTGCCCAATCCATGGGATCCACGACCAGGCCGCGCTGAAGTGACTGAGCATAAATGCCCGCGAGCCGTCGTCCATCCTTGGGTGATAGTGGCTTACCGGCTCGGATCGTAACAGTGGCAGGCGTGCGCACGGTCCGAATATCCAAAGAGAGCGCAGCCAAGCCACCCCCGCATTTAGCGGTGCTTTTTCCGCGGCCGGCACCCCAGGAAACCGTCAGCGCCAGCCCATCAATTGACCGGCGCGCCGCCTCGGCCATGACAAGCATGGGGGCCGCGCACTCCAGCACTTGGACAGTTCGACCCTCAACCGCCCAATCCAGGGCGCCGGGCGCCAACAACACGCCGGATGGATCTTCAGCCGTTATCGTCGCGGTCCGGCCATCATCATCGATCTGGGGCATTGACCAGATCACTTCACCGCCAAACCGTTCCAACTCTCCAGCCAGGATCCCAACCCCACCCAACCCCCGCGCTTCAAGCCAGGCGACATTCGACGCTGCGTCATAGTCAAGTCCGGGCGGCAGGCCCAGCCCTTCCAAAGCCTTGAAGCATGTTTGGTGCACCTCGGCATGGGAAACCTGCAAGGGTGTGCCGGCATCGCTCATGCTCCCAACCCCTCAACGAGTATCGGGAACGCCCAATCATCGACGTCTTTTGCGCTTAAACCAACTGCCAACGGCGCCCCCTGGAACATGGCGACACGAGTCCAAAGATCAGACTTCGGATCGAATTTAGTGGCGCCGAACATCGAGAGCTTGCAGCGTAGCAGATCGATCGGACGACAGGCCGCATCGATCAGATTGTCTTGGAATTCTGCATAGGAGAAGTCGGCAAGGCTCTGAATTCTACGGGTGGTTTGGCGCCACTCGGGAAAGGCCATCAGAAATTCGGCCACCGTCGCGGCCAACATGTCGGCATCTTGCTTCACAAGCACATCGTGTAGCGCAGCGGCATCCCGGGCAATGGCGATCCGCATCTCCTTATCCGCGCCAGGCTGTCTGAATCGCCACCCCAGCCTGGGTTCTTCTTTTTCCTCCGAACGATACCAGAACCGCGCATTGGCTGTTTCGGTTGCGAAATCGAATTTCAGCGCCCAGTCATAGCGTTGATTTATCAGATCAAGCAGTCTCGCCAGGCTCATCGCCGGTTCGAGCGTCATCGTCTCAGGCGAGCCCATCCAATCTTCCAAACCATCAACCAAATCTGGATACAATTCGATGATTAGACTGTTAAGAAACTCCTGGGCTTCCAGCCCGAGCTCCGCTCCAGCCCAGCGGACCAATCCGTCCCATAGCCCGGTGCGTTCCATCGCAGCCTCGGTGGCGCGCAACTTCTCCAGATGGTCGAGCAATTCGGCGCAGCGCCGTTGTTGCTCGGGATCCGAGGTCGGCCATTGCCGGACATGGACCGCGGCCTTCATCAGCAGGACACGAAACCGTTCGACGATCTCGGTTGCCGGCGATCCAACCGCGCATACTCTGGCGAGAGCGGTCTCTCGCGCCACGATCCAACTATTGATCAATTTTGGATGGCCAATCAGAAAGGGCGCCATACCAAGCCCGGTCGCGTTGCCCACGCCCAATGCTCTCTTTAACCCCTCATCCATTGGCATAAATGTCTCAGGTGTGCGCCGTTCGGCGATGTGCTCTACCCAATCCAGGCTGAATTGCCGCACCATGTAAACACACAGCATCTCCGCTTGGAATGGTGGGCCGAAAACACCAAGCGCCTGGACTTGATCCAGATCCGCTAGACCAAACTTGCCATTGCCATAGACCGCCGTCGTGCGAACCAGATACCCAACATCAAGAATTTTTGAGCGATCCGGCTGCCGTCCGGCGGCCAGCGCCTCGACCACGTGATCAAACAGACGTACACTTTTGTTGGCACGGCTCAGGACCATCTCGGCCGATGAGCAGCGGCCCGCCTCCTGCAGCGGGATGTTGGCTTTCAACCGCGCGAGTTGGGACAAGTCCGGCTGAACCGTCGTCAAAGTGAAGGTGGCGTCCCATTTTTCCGCGATCACACGGTCGGTTCGATCGGCGGCATCAAGATGATCAGCAAAGACCACGAACCAGACCGGCTCACCTGATGTGTCGGCCCGATAAACGGCCGTGCCAATGCCCACTTCGTCGAGATCGAACATCTCACGTTGAAAGCGCCAGTCCTCTCGCGCCATCCGACGCACCAAGGTCCGGGTAAAACTGATCCGCGTCGGGTGAAACGAGCCAACACGGTCCAGCCGCATCACCGTCTCCGGTGACCGCAAGGGCGCCGTCAAAATGCCCAAGGCTTGATCGGGCGGGGCGTTCACTACGCCGGTCCGAAATTCTCGTCAAAGAAACGGAGCCAGTTGAGTCCCATGACCTTGTCAACATCCTCAGACGAAAAGCCATGAGCAGCGAGGCCGGCAGCAATATTGCCAAAATCACGATTGCCGGTGAACCAGGGCACTGGGTCAGGCCAACCGGTGTCGCTGGCCGAGCCTTCGCCAAAATCCATCTGCTTACTCCAGCGACCGTTCCGCATCCATTCAACCACCTCGTTGCCATGCCCTTGAACAAGGTCGGAGCCGATGCTGATTTGGTCCACCCCCATCAGATCCGCGGTCCGCGCGATCATCGAACAGAACTCTTCCAAGGTGCAGGCCGACTTGTCCTTCAGGTGGAACGGGTACATGGAGAAACCCATCATACCGCCGCTCTCAGCTAGTGCCGTCATTAGCTCATCGGACTTGTTACGAAGCGCCGGATGCCAGGATTTCGGATTGGCGTGGGTGATGGTGATCGGCCGCTCGGACAATTCGATCGCGTGAAAGGTCGAGCGTTCGCTAGAATGTGACATATCAACAACCAT
The DNA here is from genome assembly GCA_028822575.1 of Alphaproteobacteria bacterium. The sequence continues at coordinate 6,362 of JAPKDN010000013.1, forward strand.
GCCGACGCGATTCATCTCCCGGATCACCTGCTTGCCGAACCTTGTAATCCCCGGGTCCTCGTCCTCGTAGCAACCGGTCGCACAGGCGCTTTGATTATTATAGCTAAGCTGCATGAAACGCACACCAAGGGTGTGCATGATCTCGACCAGATCAATATCCTCCTCGATCGGCGAGCAATGTTGGAAGGCAAATGTGATGGCGGTCTTGTTTTGCGTTTTTGCCAGGCGCACATCATCGGCCGTTCGGGCTTGCATGATCAGGTCGGCGTTCTGCTCGAACAATCGGTTCCACTTGCCGATTTCCGACAGGGTTTCGCGCGCGGTTTCCCAATAGACGATGGTGACGTTGACGCAGGTCACGCCTCCATCTCGCATCTCTTGAAAAACCGAGCGATCCCACTTGGCGTATTGGGCGCCGTCAATGATGAAACCGGTATAGGGTTGAGGGTTGGACATGATTGACCTCTGGAAAAATATACAGGGCGGTAAACTGACAGGCACGGGTCGGCTTGTCGTGGCCCACTTTATACCGCGTCGTTCAAACGCCAGTCATAGTCGACATCGTGGATCTTGCCAATCGTCTGAATTACCCCGCGTTTTTCCGCGTCGAGATATCCCAGAATATGATCTAGGACCGCAGAATCACTACCGCCAAAATCCGTGTAGAACCAATCATAGATGCGTGACGCGGTAACCTGGCCGTTGGTCGCACGGACCCCGCTTGAACTGTTGATGAACGCGATCGCAGCCTGGGTTAACCTCCCGTCCAACGAAGCACCGACATAGGCCGATGTCGCGAGGCGGGGGCAGCCTATCGAAGCGCAGTTGAGGGCGTAATGCGCTCGGGCATCGCGCCAGATCGGCCTGATGATGCGGTGTTCAATATCATTCAGGCTTATCGTCTCGCCCTCGATCGTTATTAGTTTCTTTTCCCAGGGGCCGGTCGCGAACAGACCGGGAGAGATCTTGATGTCTCGAATCGAGGTGACGGGATAGTGGTCGAGCACGACTTGCACGGTCAGTGCGTTGTAGAGGTTGATCCAATAGGCCAGTTGCTCGTCACGGGAATGATTACTGATAGAGACTTCGCCAAGGGCCCCTAAATATCGATCGAGTGCGGCGCGGTCGGCGTGAGTCACACCGGCATAGCGCACTCGAGTAGAATCCTCGGGGCCAGGCAGGACATAGCGCAAGAGAAAGTCATTCCACGCACCGTGATCTATGCGCTCGGTGTTGTCTGGATTATGTGCGCTCCACCGTTCCCAAAGATCCGCGTTGGGGGCCAAAAGACGCTCCAGGGTCGCGAACCCACCACAGATGAAGAACGCCAGAGAGACTGAAATTAGTCGTACCACCACCCGGCTAGCGGAACGTAATCGCGCCCGTGGTTCCGATGATTTGGAATTTAACTTGGGCTGCCAAAGCCAGACGCGGTGCCTCCCCCGCCCGACCATCACTCCGCCGGAATCGGTCCCGTCGTCGCCTCGAACGGGGTTTTGGGTTGTGAGCGCAGATCGGTTTTCAAATGCTTGGTGTTGTAGCCATTGAAAATGTGCCCAAGCAATCCGCGTTTCAAGTCAGAGGTGCCAAAAAGCCAATCTGCGATTGGGAATGTGAGGTTCATGTTCACCTCCATCATCAACCCCTTATTGTGATGCGCCACGTGATGGCGCCGGAGCGTGTTGATGAAGGGCATGCTTCGCACGAAGGCGTTTTCGTCTACGTGGCAGCAAAAATGCATGAACTCATAGGTCAGATACATGCCGACTGTGGTGCATATGAAAAGCCAACCGACATTCCAGCCAAAGAGGTAACCAAATACCGCCACGCCCGGTAGAGACATCATAATGAAAATCACCAGCGCATAGGGCGGGAACACGGTGACGCGCCAGTCCTCATGGTCGCGGAATCGCACTTCCTCGTCGGTGAAGAACTGATGATGATTGAGGGTGTGCCGCTCGTAGATCGCGCGCAGGCCGGGGATGTTGGTTCGCCGGTGCATGACATGTTTGTGCAGGAACCACTCGAAGATGTTGCACACAACGATGGTGGCCGGAATGATCAGCCATTCATACCACCGAATATTGCCGAGGTGCTGGGCGAAGATCCACATGGCGGTGAAGCCGATGGTGTAGATCACGGCGATGTGGATATAGCCATTATACCAGCCGTCGATCTTGGCCCGATAACCAGTGCGAAACTCGGCTTGCCGTGCGCTCATCATGGTATAACTCTCCCATGTCTTTGGGTCTGCGGGCGGGGCGCGTCGGCGCCGCAAGGCGGATTATATTTATAGTTACGTATATTATCGATTTATCAGAGGCCAGTCCAAGCTAAATCAACCGTTACCCACAGTGGCGGCAGCGGATTTTCTTGAAGATCTCATTCCAGTCGCCTTCCATAGCCGCCTAATCTAACAAACAGCGTAGCGCCTCTGATTCGTCCGGCAGTCCATAGCTCTCGGCGATGCGGCCAAGCATGGCGTGGGAATCCAGTTTGACCTCGCAGGCCAGTTTGATATTCGGCATGGCTATCCTGTCCTCTCGCTATGATTTTTTTAGGTAAAAACGGAAAAGAGCGCCCAACCGGACGCTCCCTCCTAACTTCTAGAGTGGATATCAGCGGTCGAACAGAACCTCCGGCAACCACAGAGCCAACTCCGGGAACGCCATAATCAGCCCGAGGCAGATAAACTCAAGCAAGATGAACGGTACGACACCCCGATACATATCACTAAGGCGAATTTCCGGCGGGCTGATACCACGAAGGTAGAAGATCGCCGGCGCCATTGGCGGGGTCAGGTAGCTGGTCTGGATCACTACCAGGAACATGATACAGAACCAGACATCGTCTACGCCCATGGTACGCAATACCGCGACCGCGACCGGGATAATGATCAGGATGATCGAGATCAGATCCAGCACGAAACCGGCAACGAAGGCGATCAACATCAAGATCAGCATCGTCGACCACGGACCAAGCTGTGCCGCTGTGAGCAGGTTCTGAACCGCACTGATACCACCAAGAGCGACGAAGACCCCCGCGAACATGGTGCCGCCCAGCAGAATGGTCAGGATCATCGCGGTGATCTGCAAGGTCTTCAGGAAAGATTCCTTAAGAACGCCTAAGTTGAAGGCCCCATATATTATCGTCATGATCACCGTGCCGATCGCACCCATCGCGGCGGCCTCGGTCGGTGTCGCAAGCCCCATCATTATAGTGCCAAGCACCGCGAAGATCAGCACCAGTGGCGGCACCAGCGCCGTCAAGGTGACATAGAGCTTCTTAAAAAACGGCGGGTCATTCTCATCCGCCGGAAGCGCTGGGCCATCCTGTGGGCGAATGATGCATCGTCCCAGAATGTAGAGAATATAAAGACCTGCGAGTATCAAGCCTGGGAGCAACATGCCCGCGAACAGATCTCCAACCGACACATCGGCGACCGGGCCAAGGATGACCACCACTACCGACGGCGGGATGATCGTACCCAGAGACCCACCGGCGCAGATCGTGCCGGAGATCAGCCCCTTGTCATAGGCATAGCGCAACATGACCGGGATTGCCAAAAGACCGACGACGGACTCGGTCGCGCCAACCACACCGCTCGCCGCAGCAAAGACGACACAAAGCAGGACCGTGCCAACCGCAAGGCCGCCTGGAAGGCGTCTGGTCCACAGATGGATCGCCTCGAACAGTTTCTCGGCGATACCAGATCGTTCCAACATGGAACCCATGAAAATGAACAACGGCACCGCCGCCAGAACATAATAGGAAGCGACATCGTCAACCTTGGCGACGAGTTGATGCACCAAGACATCGCCGAACCGATAATAGCCGAAGAACAGGGCCACGCCCATCAGAGAGAAGGCAACCGGGAACCCGATGAAGATGCAAATCATCAGCGCCGGGAACATGAGAAGGCCGATACTAAGGGTCATCCTTTGGCCTCCTCGGTAGCACCAAATCCGTATATCGAGATGTCGATGCCCTGGAGAATCATGATATTTTTGAGCAGCTCGGCAAAGCCCTGCACGCTAAGAGAGACAAAGCCAATAAACCAGACAACTCGGAAAGGCCAGATGATTGGGTTCCAGGCCGACTCGCCAGAAACCTCGCCCGAGACCACGGCCTCCATGGCGTAATTATACAATCCGTAAGTGACCCAGAGGCAAACCGGCAACATCAAGATAATGTAGCCAAGCACATTCACCAGCGCCTTGCCCTTGACCGACATGCTATCATAGAGGAAATCGACCCGAATATGACCGCCTTGCCTGAGGCAATAGCCCATACCAAACATATAGGTCGTTCCGGCCAGCATATATCCGATCTCATAGGCCCAGAAGGTCGGAGCATTGAAGAAATGCCGCGCTAACACCTCATAAACCATCGATAGAACAAGAGGCGCCATAACCAATGCACCTAGCGTTCCAATCAACATCGAAAATCGTTCGATAAGTCGAACAATCGCTACCATTCCGGCCTCTTTTCTCTTGCAAGTTGGACGGTGACGGCGGCCACGTGGGTGCCTCCGTCTATCAGATCAAATTCCATGAGGTCACGTTATTAACGCAAACAAAGGTGCCGCGACCATATTTCGTCGCGGGTCCGCAACAGACATCTTGCGTTTTCTAGCGCTCATTCCCCATCCTCCGCTTGGCTTTTCTTGCAAATATCCAGCAGCGTTTGGGCGCTACTGACGACTTGGGAAGCCATTGCCCCGCGCACCACGCGGTTAGGAGGGTGAAGTTTGCCGGTTCGCATGGGTTTGGGTCAACAGGCGTGTTCGTCAAGAGCGTCGCTATCAGCTAGCCGATGAAATATCCCTGGCTGCCATGATCTCAGTGCGATGCGAGCGGACTGTCGGCGCATTCTCTCAAATCCTTTAGAGCGTCAAATATTGCTCTAAAATTTCGGGTTCGGCCCGCAAGTCATCCGGGGTACCGGAGAACTTGACCTCGCCCTTCTCCAGAATGTGGCACCGGTCACTCAAATACATGACAAAGGACAGATTTTGTTCCGCCAGAACAATAGAAAGTCCGGAATCCTTGAGTAATTTAATCTGATCGCGAAGATCCTCGACCACCTTGGGCGCTAACCCTTCTGAGGGTTCATCCAGCAACAACAGGCTCGGGTTATTCATCAGACTGCGGGCAATGGTTAACATTTGCTGTTGCCCACCGCTCAAAACACCACCTGGCCGACTTTGGATGTCACGCAGATCCGGGAACAGGGCGAAAACCCGTTCCTCGTCCCACCCCTTACCATCGCGGGACGCGCGCCGGGCGATGTCAAGATTTTCCCAGACCGATAGTTGCGGGAAAATTCGCCGTTCCTCGGGCACGAACCCAACGCCAAGCCGTGAGATCTTATACGCTGGCAAACGCGTAATGTCGTTGCCTTCAAAGATAATCTTGCCGCCACTGACCGGTGTCAGGCCGATGACCGAGCGCATGGTCGTCGTCTTGCCGACACCATTTCGGCCAATCAATGAGACCACTTGTCCAGGCTCAACATCGAAGCTGATACCGAACAGCACCTGGCTTAATCCATAGGATGTATGGATCGACTGGACCTCAAGCTGCGGCATCGTCGCCCTCGCCAAGATAAACGCGCCGGACCTCGGGGTTGGTGCGTACCTCTTCCGGCAGACCAGAGGCGATCAGCTCGCCGTGATGCAGGACGGAGATACGATCAGCGATCCCGAAGACCACGCTCATGTCATGTTCGGTGAATAGCAGGGTCAGGCCGCGTGCTTTGGCGATCTCGTCAACCAGCGAGATCGCTTCCTTGGTTTCCTGCGGAGACATGCCGGCGGTCGGCTCATCCAGCAACAGCACGCTTGGGTTCTCCGCCAGCGAGATCGCCAGCTCCAGCTGCTTCTGTTTGCCGTAGGAAAGCTCGCCGGCGATTTCCAACGCCTCGGCATCAAGCCCAACAAGCATTAGCAGGTCGCTGGTTTCCTCGCGGTTCTGCGCAGCGCCAGGTGAAAACAGGCTGAAATGCTTATTATCACGCGCAATCAGCGAGGTCTGAATGTTCTCGTAAACCGTCATGCGTGGGAAAATATTGATGCGCTGAAATGAACGCGCGAGGCCGAGACGGACGATTTTATGGGGGGGGATCCCGGTTATCGCATTACTTTCGAATTCGACTGCGCCATTGCTCGGCGAAAGATGACCCGTGATCAGGTTGAAGAAGGTCGTCTTACCCGCGCCATTAGGGCCAATAATCGCGTGTTTCTCACCCTTTGCCAACGAGAAATTCACATCATTAATCGCGACAAAACCGCCGAAATCCTTGGTCAAACCCTTGGTTTCAAGCACGGCCATCGCTCAACTCCCCCTAGCCATACGGGCCTTGATGCGTCTGGCAAGTCCGACCAGGCCTTCTGGCAACACCAGGACGATCACCAACAGGATCACGCCGAGGACTGTCGGCCAATACTGGGTATATTCATTGGCAAAGCGCTCCAGCAGATAAAGCGCGGCGGCGCCGATCGCTGGACCGAAGAACGAGTACATGCCGCCCAACAAGGTCATAATCAGCACCTGGGCGGATTCGGACCAGAATGCCGACTCAGTATAAACGCCGCGGTTATACATGGCGAAAATCGCACCCGCGATCCCGGCGAAGGAGCCCGCAACCACGAAGGCCGCACCCCGCATCATCCGGGTATTTACCCCGATGAACCCGGCCCGTGTGATATTTTCGCGCACGGCGACCAGGGTTTGCCCGAAGGCGGAATGGCAGATCATCCACAGGACCGCAGTCGAGACCGAGACGACGACCAGCGTAAAGTAGAAGAACGGCACCCGCGTGTCGATGAAGGCGGGAACATCGACACCGACGAACCCATCATCACCTCCAGTGACCGAGCGCCACTTGAACGCTATCGCCCAAACCAGCATCGCGAAGGCCAGCGTCAGCATCGCGAAATAGATGTCGCTCAGCCGGGTGCAAAAATATGCGACGAACGCCGCCGCCAACCCCGATGCCAGAACCGCCGCCGGAAACGAAACGACTAGTGGCAGCTCATAGGTGGTCAGCAGGATCGCGTTGGTATAGCCGCCGATCGCGAAATACGCGGCGTGGCCAAACGAGACATTGCCGGAATAACCGATTATCACGTTCAGGCTCAGCGCGAACAGCGCGTAGACCATGATTTCGGTCGTGATATCGATCAGGTAACGCGAATCCGCGAACGGAATCAGCGCCAGCGCCACCACGACAATGATGCATGAGATAAGAACCCCACGCGGCATGGTCCAACCCATGGCTCAGTGCCCCTCTTGCTCGGGCTTGCCGTAAAGACCCCAGGGTCTGATCAGCAACACCACCATCAGCAACAGGAAGGCAAAGACATCCTGCCAGTTCGGCACGATCACTGAACCAAAATTGAAGACGAAACCATAGATCAACGCGCCGACGAAACTTCCCCAAAGTGAGCCGAGCCCACCGATGATCACGATCACAAAACACTCGACGATGATCGTTGCGTCCATGCCCGGGGTGGGGCTGTTGATCGGCGCCGCCAAGGCTCCACCAACACCGGCCAACGCCGAACCGATTAGGAAGATCGTCACATAGATGATCGGTACGTTGACGCCCAGCGCCGCCAGCATCTCCATATCCTGGGTCGCCGCGCGGGTGAGCCGTCCCCACCGGGTGCGCTCAATCAACAGGAAGAGACCGATGAAGATTACCGGCCCTATCACCGCCAACATAAGTCGATAGGTCGGGTAAAACGTGATCCCAAGGTTCAAGGCTCCGTCCATACCGTCGGGATAGGAGACGCTTAGTTGATCGGTACCCCAGATGATTTTGGCCAGATCGCCCATGATCAGGACGATCGCGAAAGTCAGTAAGAGCTGCATCAGATGCTCTTTGTCATAGAGCCATTGGAACAGCCCGCGCTCGACGACAACCGCCACCACGGCCAAGCCGGCGGCCGCCGCGATCACCCCGGTCACGAAGCCAAGCTCCAAGTCCTGCGCCACGGTGTACATAATATAGGCGCCGAACATGAAGAAGACGCCATGGGCGAAATTGATCACCCTCAGCACGCCGAAGATAAGCGACAACCCGGCGGCGATGATGAACAGGTTCATCCCATAAGAGATCGAGTTCAACACTTGGATGAAGAAAAAAGACGGACTGGACAGAAGCATGTCCATCGGTGCCGATCTCCCTCTCTTTAAAGAAATGCCCCTCCTCCCCGCCGGTTAGGCGAAGAAGAGGGGATGATTGGGTTACGAGTGTTTAGCTTAGTCGAGCACCGCCGGGAAGAAAGTGACCGGGCTCATGACCCGATAATCAACACCGTCCTTCTTCTTCATCGGGCCCCAGACCTGGCCGGTATTCGCCTGATGGGTTTTGGGGTCGATGGTGCGTCGACCGACCGGCGTGTCGATCGACAGGCCTTCCAGGGCGGTGGCGAGCTTGTCCGCGTCCATTGAGCCGGCTTTCTCCGCCGCGGCGGCAACGAACTTCACCCCGATATAAGCCAACACGGGCCACATCGCGGTTTCTTTCTTGCCAGAGCGCTTGGCGAGATCAGCTTGGAACTTCTTATGGCCGGGGAAGCTATGATCGTACCAAAGCTCGTAGGTGTTGGAGATCACGTTATCCGGATAGTCCTTGCCCATTTTACCGGCGATCTCATGGCTGGCGATCTCGCCGCCGGAGATATAGGTGACCTTGTCGAACAGGCCGAACGGCTTGGCCTGCTGGGCGAAGTTCACGAAATGCGAGCCCCAGAGACCGCTGGTCACGACATCGCAGCCAGAGCCGAGAATCTGGGTGATCTGGGCATTGTAATCTGTGGCGCCGAGCTTGGAGCGCAGGTCGATCACCTTCTTGGCGTTGGGAGCATGCTTTGCCAGGCCCTTCTCGATACCGGCGGCCAGGTCATGGCCATAAGCGTAGTCAAGCTGGATGTCGCAGACCTTATTCTTACCAAGCTTTTTGACGATCTGACCGATCGCGTCACCCTCAAAATCGGTATGCGAGGAGGTCCGAAAAACGTGTTTGTGCAGTTTCTTGGTAGTCATCTGAATGGTCTTGGGGATCGTCGCGATATAGACAATGCCTTCCTGACGCGCGACCTCGGAGATCGCTAGGCCAACGGCCGAGCTCAGTCCACCGATCAGCACCTGGACGCCTTCTTTGGTGATCAGCTCCTTGGCAGCGGCGGCAGCGGCGGCGGGCTTCAACTTAGTATCGCGCGCGAAGGTTAAGACCTTCTGGCCGAGGATGCCGCCAGCGGCGTTAACTTCGTCCACACCCATGTTGTGCCCGTGCATAGCCGGCGTTCCGTAAACCGCACCGGTTCCAGCGATTGGATATAGAACGCCGATCTTGATCTCGGCTTGAGCGATGCCGGCGCTGGCGGCGACAAGAGCCGCGGCGGCGACGGTTGTCCGCAAGGTGGTTCTCATAGGTTCCTCCCAAGAACGAGCTGCCGTCCGTGACGCTGGTATATCCGGAGTCCCTGGGCAGCGAGCGGGCGCCGGGTTTCTTTTTCTTGATGCGTAGTCGACAAATGTGTGATGCCAGACCGGGTCGTATTGACGCCGCTTCAACCTTCAACGACATTCGGCGAAATCGTATGAGCAGCATACCAAGCCATCGCCGAATTTATGTCAAGGCCGGCTCGGGGCTGACCACGCATTTGAGAGATTAAATCACGCCTCTCACTCTCATGCCCGCCAAAAGTTGGCCGTGGGTTGGATGGAGGGACGTAAACCGGAGTGACGAACGTGGTGGATTTGACGGGTAAGTTGACGGTGGTAACGGGTGGAGCCTCTGGCATAGGTCGGGCGACGGTGCTGAAGATGGCCGCCGCTGGTGCGGTTGTCTTCTCCGGCGACATGGACACGGCTGGTAATGTGGAGACCGCCGAAATGGCCCGGGACGCCGGTGGTTCGGTGACCGCCGTCGCTTTGGATATCGCCGACCGCGACAGTGTCACCTCCTTTGCAGGCGTGGCGAGCGCCAACGGCGCGAACACTGTTGACATCATCGTCAATGTCGCCGGCTGGGATCGTATCCAACCCTTCCTCGACGCCACGCCCGAGTTCATGGACAAGATCCTAGATATCAACCTGAAGGGCCCGATGAACGTGGTGAAGGCCTTCCTGCCCGATATGGTCGCAGCCAATGCCGGCAAGATCGTCAGCATCTCAAGCGATGCCGGTCGGGTCGGATCTATGGGTGAGACCATCTATGCCGGCGCCAAGGGTGGCGTGATCGCGTTTACCAAGTCGCTAGCCCGCGAAACCGCCCGTCACAAGATCAATGTCAACTGCGTCTGCCCCGGCCCGACCAACACGCCGCTGCTGATGTCGCAGCCCGAGAGCATGCGGGAAAAACTCGCCCGCGCGGTACCGTTTCGCCGTATCGGGGAGCCCGAGGAAATCGCTGACGCGGTGCTGTTCTTCGCCTCGAATATGTCGGACTACGTCACCGGACAGGTGCTGAGCGTCAGCGGTGGTCTGACTATGGCCGATTAGCACGAATATCTCGGACCGTTGATTGGCAAAACCGAGATCACGCCCTTTTTTTCAGGAACACGCAATGGCGATGACCGACGTCCCGTCGCGCTCCAAATAGGCGGTGATCCGTTTCTGAACAACCCGATGTGACCATGGGCTAGCGCTTCGGCCCGGTCTGCGTCCCGCGCGACGATGGCCTCGACCATCGCATCGTGCACCTCGGTCACCGATCTCATATGCGGCTCACACCCGTCGTCATCGGGGTCGTGGATCGAAAAGCTAAGCGCCATGTACCGCATGCCTTCCACGAGGATGCGATAATAGGCGTCGGCCAAATGAGGGCTGTGCGCCGCTTTGGCGACGGCGTCGTGAAAGGCGAGGTTAGCCTCCACCGAGGCTAGGGTGTCCGAGCCGTTCAAGGCGCGATCATAGTCGGTCTTGGCGCCTTGAATCGCCAGCAAATTCTGCTTGGAGCGTCGTTCCGCCGCGAGCCGCGTGACGGCGCGCTGTAGCAAATCCAACGCTTCGAGATAGCCGGGAAACCCACCCAGGTCCATGGGTTGCACCATCGCTCGCCGGTTGCGGCTTAGAACCACGAGCTTGTCGGGGGCAAGGCGGATCAGGACTTCTCGCACTGGTGTGCGCGAGACCGCGTAGCGGCTGGAAAGGACTGTCTCGTCCAGCTCTTCACCTGGCTCGATCGCCAAGGTGAGAATATCAGCGCGTCGCCGGGCATGGATGAAATCCGCGTTTTGCCCACGAGCGGGGCGAGGGAATATCGCCGCAGGATTCTTGGTTCCCGAGTTTAGGGT
>JAPKDN010000473.1 GCA_028822575.1 Alphaproteobacteria bacterium
TCCTGCACTATCAGCAGCTTGGCGATGTTCCGGGTTTGTCGGGTAAGCACCCGGATCGAGGGGCCAACCCCGGACATCTGGGCGAATTTAAGCAACCTCTTGAGCGTCATGAGGCCGGGAAGACCGATATGGATCGGCAACACGTTGCCGTCAGCCCGTATTTGGCGTTCCCAGGCGACGATCTTGTCGGCTTCGAAGCAGAATTGGGTCTCGATATAGACCTCAGCATCGTTATCCCGGGCCCAGGCGTTTTTTCGCGCCAGCGCGTCACGGGTTTCAGTCTCAGAGATATCGGGCGAGCCTTCGGGGTGGCCGGCGACACCGATCTTCGTGATGCCGTAGCGTTCCAAAAGCCCGGAGTCCAGTACTTGCATCGATGTCGCGAAGGGGCCAATTGGCCTGTCGACACCGCCGCCGATCACCAGCGCCTCATCGATCTTGGCCTCGGTGGCGAGCCCATCAAGATAACGTTCCAGATGCGCGGTGTTTTCCAGACTGCGAGCGGCGATATGCGGCACCGGATTGAAGCCTTCGCGACGCAGCCGGGCGCAGATCGCGATCGTGTCGGCGATATCGGACCCTGACAGGAAGGTGACGTTCACCGAGGTGCCGGGCGCGAGATGCGCGGAAAAATCATCGACCTTCGCTGCGGAGGCCGGAGTCACCTCAACCGAATATTCCGACAGAAGTGAGACAATCTGTTCCTTGGTAGCTGCCATCTTGACCACCTTAAAACCGAAAGAGGGGGCCGAAACGGATATCGGCTATATTTCTCATGTAGGCAGTTCGCGGCGGATGGATTTTCCTGGCCGCGCCATAAGTAATCTCAAAAGCGACACCGTATCGCTTCCTTGACCCGTGATCGACTTTTTGTGGGAAGAACGCTCCCACTTGCAAGCACGCGACCGTCGGGGCAAATTTGGCGAAATCTTGCACTGGAGGAATCGAGCATGGCTCAGGAAATCGTGATTGCGGGCGGCAAGCGTACCCCGTTCGGAGACTTTGGCAGGTCACTGAAGGACATCCCATTGTCTTCCTTGGCCACCCACGCCGCCAAGGCGACCGTCGAGGCGGTGGGTGTTGAGGCAAGCGACGTCGATCACATCGTCTGGGGCAATGTCTTGCCGGTAGACCCTGACGGTTTCTATGTCGGCCGCGTCGCGGGCCTAAACATCGGCATGGCTGACGAGAGCTGTGCGTTGCAGGTTAACCGTGCCTGTGGGTCTGGAACTCAGGCGATCATTACCGCTGCCCAGCAGATCATGACTGGTCATGGTAAGATCGCGCTTGCCGGAGGCGGTGAGAATTTTTCGCGTGGCGCGTACGTGAACCAGGGCATGCGCTGGGGCGTTACCCGGGGTGGGCAGGTCTTCGAGGATTCGGTCGAGTGGGCCTATAACGATCCGTTTGGCCACGGCCTGATGGGCGTTACGGCCGAGAATCTGGCCGACGATTATCAGTATCAGCGCGACGACATGGACGACTGGGGCGTGATGAGCCAACAACGGGCCGGCGCGGCCATCGAGTCCGGGTTCCTCGCCAAGCAGATTGTGCCGATCGAGGTGCCCGAGGGTCGCAAGAAAACCCGACTGATGGAGCATGACGAGTTCCCGCGCCCGGACGTGACCCGCGAGAAACTGGGGACGCTGCGCCCGGTGTTCCGCAAGGATGGCAAGGTGACCCCAGGCAACGCTAGCGGCGTTACCGATGGCGCCGCATTCGTGGTGGTTGGTGATCGCGCCGCGGTTGAGGCCAAGGGTGCTGAGCCGCTTGTGCGTTTGGTCGATTGGACCATCGTCGGCGTGCCGCCCCGGATCATGGGTTGCGGGCCGGTGCCGGCGATTCAGGCCTTGTGGGAAAAGCGTGGGTTGAAAGCGTCGGACGTCGATTACTACGAGATCAACGAGGCTTTCGCGGTGGTCAATCTGCATGCGGAAAAAGAGCTCGGCGTTGGCCGGGACGTCACCAATATCTACGGCGGCGGCATCTCCATCGGCCACCCACCGGGAGCCACGGGCGTGCGCATGACCCTGACGGCGATGCAACATCTGGCGGACACCAACCAGCGTTACGCGGTGATCAGCATGTGCATGGGCGCCGGCCAGGGCATGGCGGTGCTGATCGAGAACTTGAAGCGGTAGAGGGGCGCGTGTTGAATGGTTCGGGTCGGGACCTTCGTGAGGTCTTTGGTCAGCCCGTCATCCCGCCGAAGGGCGGGATCCATTCCTCCGGCGGGCAAATTAGATGTCTTTTCGTCGTTAATAATCTTCTGAAGTGTTCGATCCCGCCTGTTCGACCGTGGAATGGGTCCCGCCCTTCGGCGGGATGACGAAATGGGAAAAGCGAAGCCATCGGTTGGGGCGCGTCATTCCCGTTTGATCTAGCTGAAAGTTGTATCCATTCATCAGGGCGTTAGCCGTGAAAATTTGGCCTTCTCAATCCAACAATCCGATCCGCCGTGAACGGCACTTCGGCGACCGGGATGTGTTGTGCTTCTCTGATCGGCCAGCAAATGTGCTCGCGGTGTTGGACAATGCCGTTGCCAACCACTCGGACTGCGAAGTGGTTGTCGCGCCGGGGCGGCGGATTACCTATCGAGAGCTTGGTGATCTTGTTGATGAGGCGGCGCTCGGCTTTCAAACCGAGGGAATTCAGCCCGGCGACCGTATCGCGATCCTGTTGAAGAACCGGGTCGAATTCGCCATCACGTTGCTGGCGGCGATCCGGATCGGGGCCATCGCCGTGCCCATCAATATTCGCGAGCAGACCGACGAGCTCGCCTATGTTCTCGCCGACTGCGGCGCGTCGGCTCTGGTGCATGAGGCTGATTTGACCGCGCGACTGCCGTCGCCGGAGCGCACGCCGAGTATCAAGCGGCGCTTCGTCATTGGTGGGGACCCGCAAGAGCCGGAAAGTTTCGAAACGTTGCTGGCGGCTCGGAACGGAACTCCGCGACTTCATGAGGCGGCGGAAGAGGACACCGCAGTCTTGCTTTACACCTCCGGCACCACAGGCCATCCCAAGGGTGCGATGCTCACACACCTGAACATCCTCCACAGTACCCTGCACTATCAGACCTGTTTCGACCTTGGTCCCAAGGACCGCTCTATGCTGGTGGTACCGGCAAGCCATGTGACCGGGGTGGTCGCGATCATATTGACCATGATCAGATCCGGCGGCTGTGTGATCATGATGGAGGAATTCAACGCCCAGGCGTTCATGGAAACCGCCGCGCGGGAGCGGATGACCCACACGATCCTGGTGCCGGCGATGTACAATCTTTGTCTCATGCGCACGGATTTCGACGCCTTTGATCTCTCCGACTGGCGCATCGGTGCCTATGGCGGCGCGCCGATGCCAGAAGCCACGATCGCGACCCTGGCCGAGAAACTGCCGAGCCTCTTGCTGTCCAACGCCTATGGCGCGACGGAAACCACCTCGCCGACCACGATCATGCCGCCCGCCGCCGGTGTCGGGCGCAGCGACAGTGTCGGGCGGGTTGTTCCTTGCGCCGAGATTCGCGTGGTTGATGACGATGGCCGCGACGTCGCACCGGGCGAGACCGGAGAGATCCTAATCAAAGGCCCGATGGTGGTGCCCGGTTACTGGAACAAGCCACAAGCGACGGCGGATAATTTCAG
>JAPKDN010000474.1 GCA_028822575.1 Alphaproteobacteria bacterium
TCAACGGCGACACCTTCGACGGCTTTGTCAGTGACACAAAATTCAGTGTCGATCGCGGTTTTTTCAAGACCCCCTTTGATGTCAGGATCACCACGGACACTGTGGATGCTGAAATACGATATACCTTGGACGGCACAGCGCCCAGCAGGGCCCGAGGGAAAATCCACTCGGGTCCGATTAAGATTAGCGGCACAACCATCGTCCGCGCCATGGCTTACCGGTCGGGTTTCAAGCCGACCAACATCGACACCCATACCTACCTGTTCCCAGTGGATGTGATGACCCAGCAGAAAATGCGCACCACCATCACCCGGTCGGGAGTCTATGGCCCGCAGATGGTCGATTCGTTGAAAGCGGTGCCGACCATTTCGCTGGTCACCCATAACGCCGAATTCTTGAACGAGGGTAGGAGTAACATCAGAGAGGAATACCAGACCTCGATCGAGATGATCTTCCCCGATGGGACCCCTGGTTTTCAGGAAAACGGGGGACTTAGCAACTACGGCGGGCGTTATACGAACTTTCGCAAGAAGAGCTTTCGTATCGCCTTCCGCCGTAAGTTCGGGGTAGCCAAGTTGAGATACCCCATCTTCGACGGCTTTGAATACAGCCACCATCCTCCGGCCGAAGATTTTGACGTGATCAATCTTCGAAGCGGTTCGCACGACATGTCGAGCCGCGGTGCCTACATGTCGAACCGCTTCACCGACGACTCAATGCTCGACATGGGCAACATCGCCCCGCACGGCCGCTTCGTGCACCTCTACCTAAACGGCAACTACTGGGGACAGTACCATTTGCGCGAGCGCTGGAGCGCGGATATGGCCTCGAGCTACTTCGGCGGATCGGAAGACGACTACGATGCGGTCAACGCCAACGATAATTTCCGGAACGACGAGGAAGTGTACGATGGCAGTGGACAGTTCTGGAGTGAGACCAAGGGACTTCTGTCCAGGCCAAATCCCTTCATCAACGCGGCTGATCACATCGATGTCGCCAACATTGTCGACTTCATGCTGCTATGGGTAAGCGGCAATTCGGAGAGCGAGTTCCGGGCCTTCGGCTCGGAGACCCGTGGGATTCCGTTCAAGTTCATGATCAAGGATGCCGACGGCTTCCTGCGCAGCCCCGGGCACTCGGCCAACCACGCTGGGCCCTATAGTGTCATGTCCAGAATGCGCTCCGGCGTGAATTCCGTCGACTACTCCATCCTGCTCGCCGACCGGATTCACAAACACTACTTCAACAACGGGGCGCTGACCCCCGCCAAAAACATCCAGCGGCTGAAAAGGCGCGTCGATGAAGCTCGGCTCGGATTCATTTCTGAAGCCGCGCGTTGGGGCAACCTATTCCGCGAACCAACGTCGTGGGAGTCGTACCAAAACAACCTCATCAACAACCATTTCCCCCGCCTGACGAAAACCATGATCGGTCGTTTCAAGTCGGCGGGTATGTATCCCAACATCATCGCACCGGTTTTCAGCCAACACGCCGGTTCGGTGTCTCCAATTACCCCGATGACGATGGCTGCCGATGCCAACACCATCTATTACACACTTGATGGTAGCGACCCTCGCCAGCCCGGCGGGGCGCCGAACCCGGATGCCTTGACCGCTTCCTTTGATGTCGACGGCCCCAATCCGGTTACCTTCCTCACCACCGGGCACACCTGGAAATACCTTGACGACGGCTCAGATCAAGGCACCGCCTGGCGATCGCCAGATTTCGACGATTTCGGCTGGCGATCGGGCCCGTCCGAGCTCGGATACGGCAGCGACGGGGAGGGGGTCGGGCAATTAGTTGGCTTTGGCCCTGACCCCTCGGCGAAACACCCGACCACTTATTTCCGCACCACAGTGAACATCCCGGATCCGTCGGTATTCTTTAACTTCCTGTTGAGGGTCAAATACGATGACGGAATCGCCGTTTACATAAATGGCCTAGATAAACTTCGCCAAAACCTCTCTACCACTGCGACGTTTAGCAGCTTTGCCAATGGTACCGTCGGCGACGAAGCCGGTTGGAAAGACTTCACCTTGCCACGCTCCGAGCTTGTGCCTGGATTGATAGGCTACTGGCCTTTCAATAGTGCTTCCGAGATTGAGGGCAATAAGGTTGTCGTTGATTTAGTTGCGGGGTTGGAAGGCGAAGTAACCGGCGATGGAGTAGTTGCCGGCGAAGGTCATCTTGGCGGAGCGATCGATTTTGCTGAAGGTGCAACAGATGGCTCAGTCACCATTGAGTATGTGAATGACTGGCTAGCGCCGGCATCGGATGCCGACCAGTTGAGTGTTTCGCTCTGGCAGAAACTTCATGCTGTAAGATCCACCTCGACATTCTGGTTCAGTGCAGAAAGTGCCGGCGGTGGTATGCGTAATTATCAGGCTCATATTCCATGGGGCAATAGCAACATATATTTTGACACGGCCGGTTGCTGCGGGGGGGGAGACACTCGCATCTCCAAGGCCGGCAGAATCGACTTCCTCGAATGGCATCACTATGTATTCATCAAGGATGGAGAGAACAAGTCCATCTATATTGATGGTGAACTCTTCCACGAAGGTGTGAATAGCGGCACGCTGTTTGATGACTGGGGAACAACCTACATCGGTGTCGCCGATAACGGTCTTGCGGCAAATCGACTGGCCGGTCTCGTGGATGATTTTGGAGTTTGGGCCAGGGCCATTACCCCGGAGGAAGTCGCCGTCATTTATAATGGTGGGAGCGGAAGCCCCCTAATGACCGAGACGCTGTCTGCCGGCGCTAATACCATTGCGGTTGAGATTCACCAAGCCAGTGGCGGCAGTTCGGATATCCGCTTTGATATGATGCTTCGTGGCGAGACCAGCCGAGTTGGTGGTGACAATGTTTCAGATCCGCTCTTTTTTGCAGAGCCGACAATACTGCGGGCCCGCTCCTACAACACCGGCAACAAAGAATGGAGCGCCCTCAATGAATCGTTCTTTACCATCGACGGAGTCTCGGTTGACTCTTCCAATCTGGTTGTCTCTGAACTGCATTACCACCCCGCGAATCCAACCACACCATTGGAACTGGCCGAAAGTAGCGACCGCGACGATTTCGAATTCATCGAATTTCTAAACATCGGCAAGGCCGCTCTCGACCTGAGCGGTATCCGCTTCGAGGCTGGGATTACTTTCGCGTTCCCCGACAACACTGTCCTGAAGGCCGGTAAACACCTACTTCTCATCCGAAACCGCGCAGCGTTCGAGGCCAGATATGGCACCATCGAGGGCATCCAGTTGTTCGAGTATACCGGCCGTTTGAATAATGGTGGGGAGCAGTTGCTCATCACCGGAAACGGTCTCAATCCGGTCCACGACTTCACTTATGATGACCAGCTTCCGTGGCCGACTGAGGCGGATGGCAAAGGGTTCAGCCTGATTCTTTCCAGCCAAGCTGCCGGATTTCCTCTCGGCGAACCAGCCAGTTGGACGGTGAGTCGTCATCTCGGCGGGTCGCCTGGCACAGTCGAGCCGGCGGGTATCACCTACGCTGCCTGGGCCGCCTCGAACGGTATTCAGGGCAAGCCAAACGACGACGACGACGACGACGGACTCAGCAACTATTGGGAGTTTCTCTTTGGCTCCCAACCCGACTTGGC
>JAPKDN010000475.1 GCA_028822575.1 Alphaproteobacteria bacterium
CCCGTGGCGATATAGAGGTTGGCCGGCTCTGCCTCCCAGGGGCCAATGATGGCGGATTTGTCGAGGCTGTTACGGGCATAGTGGCCGCGCCATCCACGCTCCAGCTTGAGAGTTTCCATCGCCGGAACCCGGTGCGCGAGAGCCTGCCAAACGACCTCCTCGAAACGCGTCGGATCAAGCTCCCAGTTCCAACCCGCCGGCACGCTCCAATCTGGGATACCACCGGTGTAACCGACGCCCTCCGGACGGAAGGCAAGGTCGGTCTCGGTCTTGATGAAAGGTAGCGGTTCCAGATCAGCATCACAGCGGAAGAAATAGCTCTCGCGGCTCATCGGCTCGACCGGCAAATCAATACCGAAAAGATGCCCCATCTCGCCGGACCAGGCACCAGTCGAGAGGACGAACAGGTCAGCCTCGATCCGCGCGCCGGACGCACAGATGACGGCGGCGGCCTTACCACCCTCGACCTCGGCCATGGCGACCTCATCCTGGATATAGGTGACACCGAGGCTTCGCGCCTTGCGTCTAAAACCTTGCAGGGCTGCGTAAGCATCGATCCAGGCGTCGTTAGGCGAGTAGACCGCCAGATCCACATCATCGACCCGCACCGAAGGGAACAGCCTCGCGAGGCCGGGCCCGTCCAGAAGCTCAGCCGCCACGCCAAGGCCTTCCTGGTTGCGGAGATTCGCCTCCATGGTCGCCGCGTCGCCGCCATCGGAAATGAAGAGATAGCCCTGACGTCGGAAGGAGATCGCCGCCGGCTCGCCATCCACCGTCATGGTCTCCGCGAAGTTCTCGTAGAAAGGTAGACCATATCGGGTCATCTCCACGTTCTCGGGCAGACTGAAGAGCTGGCGAATTCCGCCGGACCCGCGCGGCGTCGCCGCGATCTCGTATGTCGGGTCGCGCTCTATCACCGCGACATCGCCCGCCCCTGCCCGCGCCAGGTTGTAGGCGATGGAGGAGCCGATGATGCCGCCGCCGATGATGACAATGTCATGTCGCATGAGGTCTTCCTCAGGTCTCGGCACCGCCGTTGCAATTGATCATCTGGCCATTCACGAAAGCGCCACCGTCGGAGCAAAGATAGCCAGCCAGCGCGGCGATTTCCTCCGGCATACCCAACCGGCCAACTGGAACTCGTGGGACCATCTCAAGCAAGTGTTCCCGCTGCGCCGGTGAGCCGGATGTATCGATCGGCCCCGGCGAGATCGCGTTGGCGGTGACACCCTCGGCGCCGAATTCCTTGCCAAGCGCCTTAGTCAGGCCCCAAAGACCGTGCTTAGCCGCCGAGACCGGTGCCCGGCCCTTATAACCGTGGATAGCGTTCATACCAGTGATGTTGACGATCCGACCCCACCCGTTGTCGACCATGCCGCCAGCAAAAGCGCGCGCGGTGTAGAAGGCTGAATTCAGATCGACATCCATTACCCGATGCCAATCCGCGTCAGTCATCTCCAGAAACGGCTTGGACGGACGAATCGCGGCGTTATTGACCAGGATGTCGATGGATCCAAATTTATCGAGCGCTAGCTTGGCCATGCCCGAGACGGTATTGGAATCACCAACGTCGCCGATCAGGACCATCGCCTCGCCACCTGCCTTTCGGACATCAGCGGCTGTCGTGTCGCAGGCGGCTTGGTCGCTGGCACCGTTGATCACGACATTCGCGCCCGAGGCGGCCAGGTTCAACGCGATACAACGGCCGATATTCTTGCCACCACCGGTGATGAAGGCGGTCTTGCCGGACAGGCTCATGAGAAGGTTCCTTTAATAAATTTTGTTGGCCCGATCATGCACTGGTTCGCACGAGAATGGGTAAGTTTCGTGCCCAACCGATAACCTACCCTTGATGGTTCGCGTCGTTGTTAACACCGCCGCCATGGCCTAGGCTCCAAGGTTGATCGCAACCGTCTGGAAACCAACCATGCTGCCCTCCACCGAGACCTGCAAACGCTGGCAACAGCGCAAATTCGTGCGCCAGCCTCACCGCATGGTTATCGGGTTAATCCTTAGTATCGTGGTGACGGTCTACGCCCTGATCAGCGGTCAGGACGGAGCCGCCAGGCTGTTCGGCGGAATCGCGGTGTTCTTCTCCGTGATGTATGCGTTGGCGAATTACATCGTCTGGAAGGCCGAGCAGGCTGAATAGGGCGATTGTAACCGCATGAGCCAAGCGATTTGGGAAGCGCCCCAACCACCGCCCGTCATTTAAATACGCTGTACCACCCACCACTCCATTGGGCCGGCTACAGTCCCATCACCTCGACACGTGCCTCGCTGGGTATTTCTGGTTCGAATCCCCATATTTGACCATAGAAGGATAGCTCCCCGTCCAATGCGCGGCGGATGTTTTCGGCTTTTCGAAAACCGTGCCCCTCGCCTTCGAAGGGGATATAGGCGACCGGGACATTCTTCGCTTGCAGGGCGGCGACCATCGCCTCGGCTTGGTTGGGTGGAACCACTTTGTCGTCGAGGCCCTGGAAGAAAATCACCGGCGCCGCCAGGTTTTCGGTGTGATGGATCGGCGAGCGCGCTCGGTAGAGGTCCCGGCGTTCGGGATAAGGACCGATAAGCTGATCGAGATAGCGACTTTCAAACTTGTGGGTGTCGGTGGCGAGCGCCTCAAGGTCGCCGATCCCATAAAGGCTGCAACCCGCAGTGAAGGTATCGTGAAACGCCAGAGCGGCAAGCACCGTGTAACCGCCGGCGCTACCACCACGGATCGCGAGCCGGGAAGGATCGGCGAGCCCGCGGGCAACCATCGCCTCCGCCCCCTTCACCACGTCCTCGACGTCGGCGACGCCCCATTGTCCGTATAGCGCTTCCCGATAAGCACGGCCCCAGCCCGTGGATCCTCGGTAATTCACGTCCAGCACTGCGAAGCCCCGGCTCGTCCAATATTGGATGGCGAGACTGAAGGCTGGTGACGCGGCCCCGGTTGGTCCACCATGGCCACGTACGATCAACGGTGGTGGCCCCTCCGGCAGCGTGACGTCGTCATTTCTGGGCGGATAGTAAAAAGCATGCGCGACGGTCGCCTCACCCGAACCGGTCGCGAAATCAATCGGCTCGGGGGTTGAAAGGTAACCCTTGCCTGGCACCTCGGAAACCGAGCGGCGCACCGTCTCCCACGCGCCGGTCGAAAGATCAACAAGGATGATACGCCAGGGCTCGGTCGCGGACGCCGCGTTGACCGCGAGACGACCCGCCGATACCGACGGTGGCCCAAACTCGGTGAAAGGCAGGTCAAGCGGCTGGAAGACGCCAGCACTGATTTCTCCGAGCCGCGTGAGGCCATTCTCGAATCGGCAGGTGAGCAAACGTCCTTCTTCATCGATCGCATAGGATGCGCTCGACAGCGACCAGGACGGCAGCCCGTACTCGGCTTCATCCCGACACAGCACCTCAATGGCGCCGTCGCGAAGAGCATGGTGATTCCACCAACCAGCCCCGCGGTCGGAGACGAAATGCAATGTGCCATCTGGCGCGAATTCTGGCTGAAACACGGCCTCGCCTATACCGCCCGCGACCGCCGCCGGTTTTCCAAGGGAGCCGTCAGAGAGGAATTCAGCCCGCCACAATATGGTCGCGTCCCAGGGCATCGCGGGCAAGTC
>JAPKDN010000476.1 GCA_028822575.1 Alphaproteobacteria bacterium
GAACACCATCAAATCTCGCTATTTCAATAATGGAAAACTCGAATGTTGAGGTGATAGCCGGCGTGAACCTACCCATGTTGGTCAAACTCGCGAGCGTGCGCAGCAAGGTAGATCTCGCCGACGCCGTCTCGCAAGCACGTGACGCCGGCCAGAAGTATATCATGGTCGCCTCCCACGTTCTCAGAGGCGCCTCGTGAGCCAAATCAATGGGAACCGCGCGGAACGATCAGTCACAATCATCAACCAACGCGGACTGCATGCGCGCGCCGCGGCTAAGTTTGTAAAACTAGTTGGAGAATTCGCATCTGGCGTGGAAGTAACCAAGGACGGTGAGACGGTATCCGGTGGCTCAATAATGGGATTAATGATGTTGGCGGCCTCAACGGGTTGCTCTATCCATATTTCCGCGTCCGGCGCTGACGCGAATGCCGCTGTCGAAGCAATTTCAGGGTTGGTTGAAAGTAAATTTTATGAGGACTAGCGCGGGTCAGTCAACAAGTGAGGCGGGGGGGGAGCATTTCCTCGACGGCGTCGGCGTCTCGGCCGGATTCGCCATCGGCACCGCACATCTGATTGAAACCGGTCTGGGCCAAGTCCCGGAATATTCGATCTCGGCGGCACTAGTGGACGACGAAATCGCAAGATTCATCAGAGCACTTTCTAAGGCCAAGCAACAGTTATCGAGACTCAAACACAAAAGCGTGGCGCTCGCGGGAGCCACTGCCGAGGAACTTGGCCTGTTATTAGACGCGCATGCCGCCATGCTGGCCTCCACCAGAATGATCCACACGGTCGAGCGCAACATCCGAGATCACGAAATCAACGCTGAAGCGGCCGTTCAAGAGATGGTGCGCGAAATCGCGCGGGGTTTCGCAAGAGTGAAGGACCCGTATCTAGCCGCCCGCCTTCAGGATATCCGGGACGTCGGCTCACGTATCCTGCGTCAACTTACGGAGACCCCCTATCAGGCTTTCTCCGTTCTGCCGGCGGGCGCCATCATCGTCGCGGATGAGTTAAGTCCAGCCGATATCGCCTTGATGGATCCGACCAAGGTCTCCGCCTTTGTCACCGCGCTTGGAGGAGCTGAAGGGCATACCGCCATCATGGCCAGATCCATGGGCATTCCAGCGGTGCTTGGAACACCAGGTCTCCTGGCAGTGGCGCAATCTGGGCAATCCATCATCGTGGACGGAGACGCCGGTCGCATCGTGGTGAACCCGAACGAGGGTACGCTCGCGGACTATAAGCGTCGGGCGGAAGCAAGGTTACGGCTGAACCGCCAACTCACTCGATTACGCACTCTTCCGGCGGTGACCCGCGATGGCACGAATGTCGGCATGCAGGCTAATATAGAACTGAGCCGGGACGTCTGCGGCGCCCTTGAGGCTGGGGCAGAAGGCATAGGGTTATTTCGCACGGAGTTCATGTTCATGAACCGTGGCGACATGCCTGGGGAGGAAGAGCAATACGCGCTCCTGCGAACGGTCGTGGAAGGGATGTCGGGTCGACCGGTCACGATTCGCACCCTTGATGTCGGCGGCGAAAAATTGGCCACCGCCATCGGTGACAGGGCCAATCAAAGTGCGAATCCCATGCTTGGTCTGCGGGCCATACGCTTCTCGCTCAAAGAACCGAAACTGTTCGAGGTTCAATTATCGGCGATCCTTCGAGCTGGTGCACACGGTCCAACACGCCTGTTGCTTCCAATGATTTCGAGCGTTCATCAGATTAAGCAAGTTAAGGTGATCTTGAAACGCGTCACATCTCGCCTGAAAAGGCGAAACGTCTCGGTTGCCGCCACGCCCCCATCATTGGGCGTGATGATCGAAGTACCAGGCGCCGCCCTGATTGCAGACTCGCTTGCCCAGGAGGTGGATTTTTTCGCCATCGGGACAAACGACTTAACAATGTACACCCTAGCCATTGATCGCGGCGACGAGCAAGTCGCCGATCTTTATAACCCCTTACACCCAGCTGTTCTGCGGTTGATTCAATTCACCCTGGGAGCCGCTCAACGCGCTGAGAAGCCAGTTAGCATTTGCGGTGAAATCGCTGGCGACCCACGATACGCCCCACTCTTGGTGGGGCTTGGCGTGAGGGAGCTTTCCATGGCATCACAAAGTATTCCTAGGGTGAAACAACGTATCCGCTCACTCGACAGAGGCCAGGCCACGAAGCGCGCGCTGGCGATTATGGATCAAGCCGACGAAGGTGGTGTTTCGGCTCTGCTGGATG
The DNA here is from genome assembly GCA_028822575.1 of Alphaproteobacteria bacterium. The sequence continues at coordinate 2,236 of JAPKDN010000476.1, forward strand.
ATTTCAACGAAAGCCTCTGATCCTCGCCATCTCTCTAATAAACGGATCTGACCATGTCACTGACTGTTAACCCCGACGTTATACGTGCGATTGATCCGCCGATTGCGGAAGCTCAATCTTGGATCGCTGGCCGCGACTTTCCGGTTGAAAAACCGCTCCTTGATCTAGCACAGGCGGTGCCGAGTTACCCTCCGGCTGAGTCACTAAGTAATCTTTTAGCATCGCGGATGAACGCTTTCGATACCGCGCGCTACACACCGATCGCCGGGGTCCCCGCGCTCAGGTCTGCCCTCGCCTCTCATATGGCCAGAAGCCATGGCGGTACTATCAACCCGGAAAATGTCTTGATTTCAGCTGGATGTAACCAAGCCTATTGCCTGGCCATTCTCGCGTTGGCACGCGCTGGAGATCAGGTAATTTTGCCAACACCCTACTATTTCAACCACATGATGTGGCTTCAGATGCAAGGTATCGAGGCGGTACCCTTACAATTTTGCGCCGACCGGGCCGGCATTCCGGACCCTGCCGAGGCGGCCGCGCGCATAACTGATCGCACGCGCGCGATTGTTTTGGTGACGCCCAATAATCCGACCGGTGCCGTCTATCCCCCTGAGACCATCGCCGCCTTTCGTGACCTTGCCAGAGAAAATGGAATAGCCTTGATCATTGACGAAACCTATAAGGATTTCCTCGAGGCAAGCCCCCCGCACGACCTGTTTCTTGATGACCGATGGGGTGAAACGGTGGTCCAGCTATACAGCTTCTCAAAGGCCTTCAGTTTGCCCGGCTATAGGGTTGGATCGGTCATCGCGGGCGAGAGGACAATCGCCGCAGTGACCAAGGTCATGGACACGATTTCAATTTGCGCGCCTAGAATCTCTCAGGACGCAGCACTTTTTGGCCTGAAAAATCTATCCGATTGGGTCTCCGACAAGCGCGCGATGATCAACGCGCGCCGAGACAGGATGCGCGAGATTTTTCGGGCGAATGACTTAGGCTATGAACTGATGTCAAGTGGCGCCTATTTCGCCTACGCGCGGCATCCATTCGAAGGTGTTAAAGCAACCGACGTGGCGCGGCGTTTGGCGGACGACCATAACATATTGTGCCTTCCCGGCTCGTTTTTTGGCCCGAGCCAAGAGCAATTCTTACGATTGGCTTACGCTAACGCGACGGTAGAGGAATTGCCAGTTCTGGCCGAGCGACTGAAAGCCAGTCTCTAAACCGTCGCTAGGAATGGCGACATGACGGAAGAAGAAGCACCAGCAGCCCTGCGCATCATGGGTATCGCAACCTTCATGATGCAACCATTCCAAGCCGGCCCCGAAGGTCTGGATATCGCGATTGTCGGAGTACCCTATGATGGCGGGGCCACCAACC
>JAPKDN010000477.1 GCA_028822575.1 Alphaproteobacteria bacterium
CTCTTGAATCAGCCCCAGGGATGATGACCTTCCAACGACCATCAACTTGGCGGTAGCATTGGAAGTATCAGCCAATGGGGGTTCACACATGCCAACCATGGCTCGAACGACTGTAATTCTCGGCAGCCCGCTGCAAGGCGACAGGTCTAGGTGAAGCCAAGGCGACGGTGCTTCTCGTTAAGGCTGGTCTGCTAGTAGCGTCATGTCGGTTCAGCGACGCTGCTGGCAATTTTATCGGCCGTGATCTGTACGTGTTTGTTCTCGATATGGCCGGGTGAATCTGGTTCAACGACGCGTTTCCGACGCCGCCCATACTGAACATGTTGGGCCCGCGCATTCCTAACGGTTGGTTTTTCGTCCACGATATGAATAAGGGCGCGGGTTGGGTGAGATATGAGTGGCTGAGCCCGTGTGCCGGCAAGATGGTGCCCAAGTCTGCCTATATGGTTCGAGTCGCCCCCCATTGGTGGCGGTTGGCGCCTTCGCTATCCTCGGCCTCTGAACGGAACCACTATCCAGAGGTCTCAGTTTGCAAGATCAGGCACGACATCGCACACTCCCCATTAACGATTGGATCAATCTGGCTTCACGGGGAGTTCACGCATGTCCTTGTTTGATTTGAGCGGTCGCGTCGCGGCGGTGACGGGCGGTAATGGTGGCATCGGCCTCGGCATGGCCGAGGGCATGGCGGCGGCCGGCGCCTCTATCCTGGTGGTGGGCCGGAACGAAGAAAAGAACGCGGACGCGGTTGGCAAGCTTCAAGCGTTGGGCGCCAACGCCGAAGCATTCATGGTGGACGTAACAGAGACGAACGCTGGGGCCAATATGGTTGCTGCGGCGGAAAAAACCTTTGGACGGCTCGATATCCTGGTTAATAACGCCGGCAGTAATATCCGTAAACCACCCGAGGAATTCTCCCCCGATGAATGGCGCTGGGTACTTGAGACGAATTTGACCAGCGCCTTTCTGTTCAGTCAGGCCGCCTATCCCGCCTTGCAACGCGCCGGAGGCGGCAAGATCATCAATATCGGCTCCATGTATTCGGTTTTTGGCGCGCCGTTTGTCGCGGCCTATGCCACCAGCAAGGGCGGTATCGTTCAGATGACAAAATCCCTGGCGGCGGCCTGGGCCAAAGACGGTATTCAAGTGAACTGTGTTCTACCCGGTTGGATCGACACCGAATTGACGCGCCGGGCACGTGAACAGATCGATGGGCTTTATGAAAGGCAGCTGGCGAGAATGCCAGCTGGTCGATGGGGCACACCCAAGGATCATGCCGGCGTCGCCGTATTTCTGGCCAGCGCGGCATCGGACTATATCACCGGCATCTCCGTGCCGGTTGATGGCGGTTTCTCAATCTCTGGCTGATGGAATCGCGATCCGCGAGTTTCTTTGTAGGCGCTGGCGTTTCCAGCAGGACTCAAGCTTAAATAAGGACAATTCCAAAGACTGTTGGGAGGTCGCAAATGAGCGAGGGCTCGCCAGTCGACACTGACGTTCCAAAGGCGGACTACGCCGACCTAAAGACGCCTCTCAAAGTCCTCTCGCGATCAGTCACCACGTTGCTGGCCATGCCGAGTGGATTGCCGATGCGGAATCGATCGATGATCTGGAAGTCATTTGAACCGCTACACATGGCGAAGCTTCCCGGTGCGATGGGAGATACGGGTGCAGACCCCACGACCCTTCGGTGAGGTCGCCACGGATTTCGAAACAGTCTCAATAAAATAATCGGACTCAGGGAACCCATTGCAGTCATTGACCATCCAATTTTGGTGATAGAGGGCAACGAGCTCAATCGCGCCATCGCTGCACGACAGCTTGGTCGGCTTGGACCGGAATTGGAGACGCCGTGCGGCCTATGCCCCGACCCATACCGATCTGTTGATATCGATCATGGACGGGTTTAAATTTACCATTAGGTTTGATGCATGGGAATTGGAACAGATCGCGATCGCCCACAAACGCGCGCCGGTCATCGCCGTAACGGCCAACGTCACGCCGGACAACGTGTGCAAGTACAAGTAAGTTGGCATGGTGGATTTCATGTCCAAGCCGGTCACCCTCAAGCGCCTGAGGAAAATTCTAATCAAATGGTTGCCGGGTCCCGACGGCGTTGACGCGTAATGGTCGAGAGGCGTTGAGTCTGATGTTTAGCCGAGGGTCCATTTTTAGCTAAGCCATTCGGGACCGCGCTCTTGCCTGAATTCGTACGCCACCCTGGCTTCGAGTTCACCGCGCTGCAGGTAATGATCGTCGAGAATAACGAGGCCAATCGGGACCTGGGTTTCATCATACTAACCAGTCATGCTTATATTGCTATCGTCGGCACCACGTTCAATCTAGACATAGATAGTTTCGTGGTGAAATCAGTGATCCCAAAAGTCCTGCGCACCGGGATTGCCCTCATCATGACGTCGGCCAATCTATTAAAAGGACAATCGACTATTCCGACATCGTGATCGACCCTTTTGAGACTGACAAGCCTAGGGCGTTGGCGTTCCTGGCACCTCCCTGGGAACCCGAGGAAGTGGACACGGCTGGCATCGTGAAACGCAAATTATTGGCCGTGACCCTGGGTCCAAAAACAGCCAAGGGTTTGTGGGTGGCCGCGGGACATTTTCTGTTGCTCTTGTGCCATACCTTGGACGAACGGACTCTCAGTCAACTTCGGAATCTTTCCGAGCTTAATGGATCAGCTACCCTGTTGGTGGTTCGAGAAATCGCGCGTTAATATAAAGATCGACGGACAGTCCGAGCAAAAAACGATAGGGAGCCAGGCCATGAACGGGCAAGGAAAAATTGCGATTATCACGGGCGCCGGTACCGGTGTAGGCAAATCGGCGGCGGTGGCGCTAGCAGCCGAGGGTTGGACGGTGGTTCTCTCCGGACGCCGGCCGGGGCCGTTGGACGAGACCGTCAGGGAAATCCAGGCTGCCGGTGGAAAAGCCGAGGCGGCACCGACCGATACAACGGATCAGGCCTCAGTCCAAACGCTGTTCAACAGCGTCAAGAACCGCCACGGCAGACTTGACCTATTGTTCAATAATGCCGGCACCAATGCCCCGGGAATTCTATTGGAAGAGATGACACTGGAGCAATGGCAGGGTGTTGTGAACGTGAACCTAACGGGGGTTTTCCTGTGCACACAGGAAGCCTTCCAGCTCATGAAGAATCAGAACCCCCGGGGGGGCCGGATCATCAACAACGGGTCAATTTCAGCCCATGTGCCTCGGCCCAACTCGGCGCCTTATACTGCGACCAAACACGCGGTCACCGGCCTTACGCGCTCGACATCTCTGGACGGGCGCAAATACGACATCGCCTGTGGTCAGATAGATATCGGCAACGCGCTGACCGAGATGGCGGCGCGGATGACCAAGGGTGTGCCGCAAGCCGATGGGTCTGTGCAGATCGAGCCGGTGATGGACGTCTCGAACGTCGGCACCACCGTTGCCTCTATGGCTGGGCTGCCGCTGGAGGCCAATGCCCAATTCGTGACGGTCATGGCGACCAACATGCCGTTCATCGGCCGGGGCTAGATCCCCGGCCCGGCCGAACCGCCGTCGTGCCTCGGCGAAGGTGATCAAGCGTTCCTCGTCCAGACGG
>JAPKDN010000478.1 GCA_028822575.1 Alphaproteobacteria bacterium
AGGGGTCCCACCATAAAACGCACTCGACTAACCGCGAACGCGTGCAACATCGACCGATCCTCCAGCATCGCGAGGTCGACAAAACCCCAACGCTTGGGAAACGGCGTCATTTGCGGGTGCCCGACGCGCGCCAACTGTCCGCCTAGGGTTTCGACGATATACTCGACCAATGCCATAAAAGGCTTGGGGTCAAGATCCCTGTGCTCCCGGGACGGGCGAAGGGATAGCCCGGTTCAAGATAGTCCAAGACACAAAACCAACGATTCGCGTCAAGGCCGTATTCACACAATTCTGTGTCGAGTGCTTCTAATTAGGTATCCGGAATTCTAAGAAACGCCGGGCTTTCAAAACATGGAAGCATATCGGGGCCATGCCATCCGGCGAAAGCAATAGATGCTGCCGATGGCTTCTCGACCCGCGCCAGTGCCGCTCATCATGAAAATAGGCCGGCGCCAGTTTGCCGGAAGCCGCAAGATCTCCGACCGGCTGAAAACTGTCGGTGCTGATTCCAGGAAAACTCGGTTTAGCCGCGAAAACTGGTTCTTGGCGGGGTTCATCAACAACAAGTCGTACTTATAGTTGCGATCGTTCCGCTGAAAAATTGTCAAGGAAGCATGCTCGAACAACCGTTTAACCGAGCCGCAAAACACATGATAAAAAATGGTATCTCCCAATATCCGGGAGTTAATCAGTGTCACAATCCTGAAAGGGTTTTGGGGCGTTCTCCCTAGGATAAGGCCGTTCAAGTATTCAGCGCTCATGAATTAACCCCAAATGACCTGGCGCTACACGTCCAAGACCTTTCGTTAAAACGTTATAACCAGCACGTCAAATTCGGCGCTGTATACGCAACACCCTGCATCCTGAAACGATGTACAGGGATAGAGCGCAAAGGCGCCCGTGGTTTGTTCTAGCGAAGATACCCCATTCGCATTCCCTTTGACGATGCCGCCACCAACGAAAACGCCAATCAAACGAAGGTTACTCCTCGCGGGCCGTTGATGATGCGCGGGATATTGGCGAAAAACAGCTATTCAACGCGGAATTCAACCTAAGAAAGTTAAGCGTTCACGAAATTCGTTGAACATTCGGCCGATACCCGCGCTTGGACCACATCCCCTTATCTTGACACTCCGGCGCGCCGTCGCGATGCTGCGGGTTCTGCTGGGGTAGCCTCTATATTTGGCGTCCGCGCCCCGCCAACGAAACATTCGAGTTCCGAAGAAGGACGATGCCATGAAACTGTTGCGCTATGGGCCGATGGGCCAGGAAAAACCAGGGATGTTGGACAGCTCGGGCACGATCCGGGATCTCTCGGACGTGGTCGATGATATCGATCCCTCTACCCTCACCGACGCCGGCATCGCCAAATTGGCGGCACTTGACCCGTCGAGCCTGCCGGCCGCATCCGGCAACCCGCGTATCGGCGCCTGTGTCGGCGGTATCGGCAAGATGATTTGCATCGGCCTGAACTACTCCGACCACGCGGCCGAGACCGGCGCGACGCCTCCGCCGGAGCCGATTATCTTCATGAAATCCAACTCGGCAATCTGTGGTCCAAACGACAACGTTCAGATCCCCCGTACCTCCGAGAAGACCGATTGGGAAGTTGAGCTCGGCTTCGTCATCGGCAAGACCGCGAAATATGTTTCCGAAGCCGACGCGATGGATCATGTCGCCGGCTATTGCATCGTCAATGACGTGTCTGAGCGCTCCTTCCAGGCCGAGCGGTCGGGTCAGTGGACCAAGGGCAAAAGCTGCGACACCTTCGGTCCGACCGGTCCATGGATGGTGACCAAGGACGAGGTCGCAGATCCGCAAAACCTCAAAATGACCTGCTCGGTCAATGGCAAGCTCTATCAAAACGGCAACACCTCGACGATGATCTTCGGCGTGAAGTTCCTGGTGCATTATCTCTCTCAGTTCTTCACCCTGCATCCGGGCGACGTGATCTCGACCGGTACGCCTCCGGGTGTCGGGCTCGGCGTCAAGCCGAATCCGGTCTTCCTGAAGAACGGTGACGAGATGCACCTGACCATCGAAGGTCTGGGCGAGCAGACACAGAAATGCGTCGCCGACTGATCACATAAAACCCAAACGGGGAGGCAAGCATGGCTCTTGACCTTACTATTCAGGATTGCCTCCCCAAGGATTGGCAACGCGCCAATCTGGTGGGCCGCGCCTGGTTGCCCGAAGCGTCCGGACCGGCGGTCGTCGTGCTGCGCGGCGAGCGGGTATTCGACATCACCGGCACCATCGCCACGGTGTCGGAACTGATGAACGACGCGGAGCCGTTGGACCAGGTTCTCGGTGCCGGCGGCCACGACATTGGCGGTATCGCCGAAATTCTCGCCAACTCGGCGCATGATGGCCGGGATCCCGAGCGACCGCATTTTCTGGCACCGGTGGACTTGCAGGCGGTCAAGGCCTGCGGCGTCACCTTCGCCGAGAGCATGCTGGAACGGGTGATCGAGGAGCGGGCCAAGGGCGATCCCACCGCCGCCAACGGCATTCGTGACGAAATCCGCGGCGCCGTGGGTCTGGACCTTGGGCAAATCGTCCCCGGCTCCGACGAGGCCATGCTGCTTAAGGCGATGCTCATCGAAAAGGGCATGTGGTCTCAGTATCTCGAGGTTGGGATCGGCCCCGACGCCGAGGTCTTCACCAAGGCTCAACCGATGTCGGCGGTCGGGATCGGCGCCGAGGTCGGACTACACTCCAAGTCCGTGTGGAATAACCCGGAGCCCGAAATCACGCTTATCGTCAATGCGCGCGGCGAGATCGTCGGCGCGACCCTGGGTAATGACGTGAATTTGCGGGATATCGAGGGGCGGAGCGCGCTTCTGCTCGGCAAGGCCAAGGACAATAACGGCTCGGCGGCGGTCGGGCCGTTCATCCGGCTGTTCGATGAGCATTACACGGTCGATGACGCCCGATCGGCGGAGCTGTCATTAACGGTTCAAGGTCTCGACCAGTTCACCATGCGTGGGCGCAGCTCGATGTCGAAGATCAGCCGCGATATCGCCGATCTGGTGTCCGAGACTATCGGCGCGCATCACCAGTACCCCGATGGCTTCGCACTGATGACCGGCACCTTGTTTTCACCGACCGACGACCGGGACGCGCCGGGGCAGGGCTTCACCCACAAGGTCGGCGACGTGGTACGGATCGCAACGCCAGGGCTTGGTGGACTGATCAACCGGGTCAACCTGTCGGAACGAATCCCGCCCTGGACCTTCGGCACTGCGGCATTAATGCGCAATCTGGCGGCGCGGGCGCTGATCTGAGAATTTGTACCGAAAAAAAATGGCCAACCCGGTTTCCCGAGCCGGCCGTTTTACAGTATAGCCCTAGGCGTTCAATTCACGCCTGAGGCTGGTGCCGTACGGTGGCGGCATCGTGTCGCCCTCCGCGACCACGCTGGAATACTCTTTCAAGGATTTCACGATCCCGTAGGTCATTAGCAACATGATGACACTGACCGGCAAAGCCGCCGCGATCGCGGCTTTTCGCAAGGCTTTCAAACCTCCCGCTAACAACAACGCCACGGCAACGACGCTCTCGCCCAGGCACCACACGATGCGGAAGCGCTTGGGCGGGTC
>JAPKDN010000014.1 GCA_028822575.1 Alphaproteobacteria bacterium
CAACTGACCGAGGGCCAACCGGCGCCAGTTGCCGCGAATGGTGGTTTATCCTACATGTCCTTTGATCGGGACGGTGACGGTGGAACCACCGCAGCGACCGAGGCGGCGCTCGCCCAGATCGCTGAAGGCGGTGGGCAAGCGGTCATCGACATGCTCGATAGCGCACCCCCGGGCCCGATCGAAACCAAGTGGGGCGTCGGATTTCGCGAATATGGAGAATGTTTCGACTATATTCGGGCAAACAATATCCAAGCCCCGGACGGCGGCGTCGCGCTGCCGCTGCGGTATTCGATCAGCGATCAACCGTCCTACTCAATCGTCCCGTCCAACGCGCTGTGGCGCGACCCGGCGCGCGAAGCCGACGCGATGGCGATCCGTAAGGATGAGCAAGATAACAAACGCCGCGCTCTGTATTTTCCCCAAGTGCTTCGGGACGCGCGACGCATCGGTCAGTACCACCAGGGCCTTGCGCCCAACACCCCCGAATGCATGGACCGGCTCGGCGTCTCGCTGGCGCATTGCGAATCCGAGTGCGAGAATTTTTACGATGCTGCCGAGGTTGAGCGGGTGTTCTATCCGGAGATCGAGCAGTTGCTCCTGGATTTCTTCCCCGGAGCAACGGACGCGCTCGTGTACAATCACGACGTGTTCGACAAGGACTATCAAGGCGACCGCACCGAGGATCAGGACGCCAAGAACCCGGGCGTGAACGCCAACTACGTGAACCTGGTTCACAATGATCTGAACGACAACAGCGGTCGCGTACGGTGCCGCGAATTGCTTACGAAAAATCTAAGGAATTTCGGACGCGAACAGCACTGTACCGAGGCCGAGGCCGACGCGAAGATGTCGCGGCGATTCATGTCGATCAACCTCGCCAAACCGATGGAGACCGTTGGTCAGTACCCCTTCGTTCTCTGTGCCTGGCCCTCTTTCGCTGATCAGGCCTATATCAACAACTATCGGGTCTATGACGACCGGGTTGGAGAGACCACCCGCTTTACCCACCGCGCCGATCACGAGTGGTATTGGTTTCCCCAGCAAACCTCCACCGAGGTGTCGATGCTCAAATGCTATGACTCAATCACCGACGGGTCGGTCTCGCGCTGGTCTTTTCATTCCGCCTGTATCGATCCAACCGCGCCCGACGACGCGGCTTGCCGCAAGAACGTCGTGGTCCGCGCCTATGTCTTCTTTTAGGCAGAACCGGAAGACCTGATGGAATGCCGGAAGAGCAGCGGGTGATAACCGCAATTCGGAATAGGCGACTTTTCGGAATCGATCAAACAATAAGCCGCGATTGATATTTACGCCGAAAAAGCTTTTTTGATAATTCACGGGTTATGGGTATGACGGCACCGGCCGAAGCGGGCATTGGGCTCGGACTTATGGATTTGGCGTTTGGTGGAGGAACCCCTGGGAAGGCGTTCCTGACCGCGTTGGTCGTGGGCACTATCCTGACCGCCATCAACCACGGCGACCTGATCGTCGCGGGTGCCTTGCCTCCGATTTGGAAGGTTGCACTGACCTATTGTGTCCCCTATTGCGTGACGACCTGGGGCGCAATCACCGGTAAACTTACGAAGATCCACTGGCTCAACACGGCCGAGAGCCGCTGATTACGGGAACGGCGGCGAAAAAATCGACCCTGATAGCCATCTGAAGATAGAGACTTCTTTAAAGTTAGAAATATCATAGACCTTAGTTTCTTCAATTTCCGGAATGCGATAACGGTGGCGTTTTTCGCAAGCACCGGTCTGGGGATTCTTCGGATCAACGAGAGTTTTAGAAAATTTTCCCCGTCCTGGGCAATGTCTCTAATGCCTATTTCCCCTGCTTTTGGCGTGGACAAAGGATAATAACTTCTCATATCTCAATGGTGTTCAAGGGTAATTAGTCGGCTGCATCGAGGAAATGCTGCGCGAGGAACTGCTCGACGATAGAATTCGAAACCAAAACATCATCAAGGTAAAAAGCCCGCAGCTTAAAATGCTGGCCAATCGGCAGGCCAAGTACCTTTCTCCGCAGATCTATGAGAGCATCTTTTCGAACGTCCAGTCAGATGCCGATAAGCATAAGTAGGGAAAACTAACGGTCTTCTTCTCGGATATCGAGCAGTTTGCCGACCTCTATGACACGCTGGAACCGGAACGGCTTGCCTGCATTATTAACAACTATCATTTCCGAAATGACCACCATCGCCATCGACCGCGGCAGTACCATAAACAAGTTCGTTGGTGACGCGATGATGGTGTTTTCTGGCGACCCGAGCACCGAGGGTGAGGCGCGAGATGCCCTGATATGCGCAGAAATGCCGGTGCGTATGCGCAAGCGCGTCCATGAACTGTGTGATCATTGGCGCCGGTTTGGCGTTCCCCACGGAGTGAACATCCGCATGGGGATCACGACCGGATATAGCACGGTAAGAAATTTTGGCCCGAATCAGCGGCTCGACTATACCGCCCTGGGTAGTCCGGTGAATATCGCCGCCGGACTCCAAGGTTTGGCCCCAAGCAATGAGGCCGTCGTGGCCGATGCGACCGGGCGAATTCTTGTCGAACAGGTCGAGTTCGAGTGTTTCGATGAAATCACGCCCAAGGGATTCAGCCGCCTAGGCTACCTCTATCTGGTAAAGGGCTTCATGTCCAACGACCACCGCGATCGCCGGCAACGTCTCTCTCACGGAGGCAAGCACGTGGAAATCAATGTGTTCGACACCACGGATATTCGCGCGGTCATCAAAGAGCTCCAGCAAGTAGCGAAGGAAATCGAAAGTCGGATCGAAGACCCGACCGCGCTTTCGCCTAAACCGATCGCGCTCTATGTCGCCAATGCCGCCGCCCGCAAATTATCCGATGTCAGTGGCAACCGTCGAGGACGCACGCCAGTCGCCCGATGAACCGCGTTCGCGATCGCCGCGCCCGTTGGCCCGCACACTGCTTCTCCGGCGCCCAGAAACGGCGCGTCGGGCTGGTCTAGCAGAATCGTTTCGATCTCCGGAATATTGTCGAAGCCGATGATCGGATAGCTCTCCCAGTCGCGTGAGGTTATACCGCCCGGATCATGGGTAACTGCCTCGTAAATCGTCCAACTCGCGGCCTGGATAAAGCCACCCTCCAGCTGGGCCGTAAAGCCGGTCGGGTCGACGATCTGGCCTGCGTCACCGGCGATCACTGCGCGTTTCAGGCGAACCCGCGCGCCTTCATCGACCGCGAGCTCGACCGCGACGGCGGCATAGGCCTTGGCGTTCTTATACTGAGCGAATCCGAGGCCTCGTCCATGCCCATCCGGCGCCTGGTCTAGGGGGCCGATCCGCTCGGCCACGGCGTTGATACAGGCCCGTGCCCTTGGGTCGTCCATGTGTCGCAATCGAAGCTTCACGGAGTCCTCGCCCGCCATCGCTGCCAGTTCATCCAAGAAGGATTCCAAGGCAAAGACATTCGCAAAAGCCCCGAGGGTTCGAAGTGCCGAGGTCCGGTGTGGCAGGCCCCGGACAAGATGTTTGACCAGTCTTGGTGAGGGGATTCGATACAACGGCTCCTGATTTCGGTGAATGCCCCCATGATGCATCAGGTTTGGCGGTGGCGGAATAACCGTGGGTGGGTTTGCAAGATACCGCGCCGGCAAGAGCCGTGACGAACCAAGGCCGGCGACACCGGGGCGCGGCCGTAACACGTGCGTGTCGCTGTGACTCTCGTGGCTCCAGGCGGTGATCTCGCCTTGGTTCGAAATCGCGCCTGATAGCTCCATCACCATGGCGGGACTATAGGGCTCCCAAGCGTGCTCGTCCTCGCGGGTCCATTTCATCAGTACCGGCACGCCGGGAAGGGCACGGGCCACCAGAGCGGCGTCCACCGCCGCGTCATCCGCGCCGTTATGGCCATAGCAACCCGAGCCCGGCCGGTGATGCAGGCGCAATTGTTCCGGCGGCACCTCGAAAAGTTCGGCGAGGCTGGCGCGCAACAGATAGATGCCTTGGCTGTGAGTCCATAGCTCCAGCCCATCGTCCTTCATCACGGCGAGCGCTGCCGACGGACCGATCGAGGCGTGCATGATATAGGCACGCTCATAGCGCGCGGTATGGCTCGCCTTGGCGTCGGCTAACGTTTTGAGTGGTGGCGGCATCGGCGCGTCGACGGGAACCCCATTCACCACCGGCATGCTAAGCCGATCATTGGTCGTGAGCTGCTCATAGATGTCGCGGTCGCCAAGGTCCGGGTCCTTGGTCCAGGTGGCCGCGCTGCGCAGGGTATCGGCGGCCTTGATCACCCGATATTCATCAGCGCCAGCAATGGCGAGAAAACTGCCGTCGCGCACAACGAAGAAGCCACCATCCGACAATTTTTTCAACGCCCTATCATCCAGCCCTTTTAAGCGGGCGAGGGCGTGAGGCGGGCGCACTGGGCGAGCGTGAACCATGGCGTCCATGCTCATGTCGTTCACGAAGACATGGCGTCCGGTGACGATGTCCTCCAGGTCCAGTGGCGTCGTCGGCTGGCCCACCAGGGTCCGTTCTGTCGCCGGCTTGATCTGCGCGGCCAGATCGATGGGAATGCCAAAAGCTTTATCACCTTGCAGATCCCAATAGCTGGTCGAGCGGTTAGTGGAGCGCGCGGTGATGGTGCCATCGGTGACGTCCAGCTCATCGGCGTCAACGCCGAGAGCCTCCGCCGCCAGGGCCACCATCGCCGCCCTGGCGGTGGCGGAGGCAAGGCGGATAGCGTTGCCGGATTCCTCCATCGAATTGCTGCCGGACGTCATGCCCTCGTCGGGTCCGTCAACGGTATTGGGGCGGATCATGACGATCCTTTCCGGCTCGACGTCAAGCTCCTCGGCGGCGAGGCGCGAGACCGCCGATGAGATCTTCTGGCCGATATCGACCTTGCCCATGCGCACTTGTACCTGGCCACTGGAGGTAACGACGATCCAGGAATCGAGATGGGGGTTTTTGGTCAAGCTGGGATTCTCGGCCATGGTGCTAGCCCTCCCGCCGTAAGCGGTCGATCGCCGCGAGTATGCGTGCATGGCTGCCACACCGGCAGAGATGGCCGGCCAATGCCTCGCGGACCCGCGCGTCGCTCGGCTTCGGCTCGCGTTGGAACAAGCCCGTGACCGCGATGACCATCCCCGGCGTGCAATAGCCGCATTGTGCCGCGGTTTCGGTGACAAAGGCGCGTTGCACGTCGCTTAGCGTCCCACCGGTGGCCAGTCCCTCGACGGTTACGATGTTCTTGCCCTCGAATTCCGAGGCGGCGGCGGCGCAGGTAAGGCGGCTCTCGCCATCGACCAGTACCGCGCAGGCGCCACATTGTTCCAGCCCACAACCAAGCTTGGCGCCGGTAAGGCCAAGTTGATTTCGCAATACCTGGAGCAAGGGCGTGTCGCTGTCGGTGACAAGGTGGTGGCTCTTCCCATTGACCTGAAGTCCTAGGCTCGGCATTGGGCGGGTTCCTTCGGACAGACTTCGACTATGGTCGAACTATTATTCGACCAGCCCCTCTATCATGGCATAATGGCGCGATATCGACCCCGGTGGAAAGCCCGTCGCCGCACGGATCAAGGGGATGTCACGCGATGGCATTTGGAGGCTGGCGATCCCCATGACGAGCCAACAGCGTCGCGCGCGGGTCATCGTGACCTTGGCCTGCTTCCTGATGGCGACTTTCGCCTGGGGAACGGTGTTCTACGGTCACAGTGTTTATATGGACGCTCTAACACGGGATCGGGGCTGGTCGACGGCGCTGGTTTCCACCGCGATCCTGGTCTTTTGGCTCGCCAGCCTTCCCGGTACCATGAGCGTTGGTTTCCTAATCGACCGGCGTGGCCCTGTACCGGTCGTAATCATCGGCGCGCTGTGTATCGGATTTGGCCTAATCGCGCTTGGCCAGGTGACCGAGCCTTGGCAGTTGTTCGGCGTCTATATCGTGCTTGGCTTTGGCTATCCAGCCATGGCAGCGGCCGCAATCAGCTCGACCTTGGCGCCGTGGTTTGAAAAGGGGTTTGGCGTCGCGCTCGGCATCGCGCTGAGCGGCGCCAGTGTCGGCGGAGCCTTGGTGCCTGTATTGCTGGTCTATTCAAGCCAGCGTCACGGTTTCGATACCACGATGCTGTTTGCTGGCGCCACTGTTCTAGTGGTCCTGACGTTAGTGGCGATAGTCTTACGCGGCCTTGGACGACCGGAGCGGGAGTCGGCGGATAAAGTCGCCGCCGCGCCAGTAAAGCCATGGGAGCGGTTGAAGGATCCTCTATTCTGGCGCATTGCTGTAGCCGCGGCCTTGGGCCTTGGCGGTCAAGTTGGCCTTCTGGCGCATCAAATTCCTATCGTTTCTGCGCATGGAACTGCCGAAGCAGCCGCAATCGCCGTTACGGTGGTCGCGGCTGGGTCGGCCATCGGACGGCTGGCGATCGCCCAGGCAAGCTTGGTTGTCCCAGCCACCTTGCTGGCCGCTCTTAGCTATGGATTATTTGGGACCGGCGTCGCGGTAATCGCTCTTTCTCAGTCTTTGACGGAAACTTATATAGGCTGCGCAATCGCGGGTTTCGTGGTCGGCCCGATCGTGTTGCTGCCACCGATTTTGGTCCGTAAGGCCTTTGGCTCGAATGGGTATGGCGGGACCTATGCCTTGGTTACCGTGGTGATGTACGTGTTGGCCGCGCTCGTCCCATGGGTGGTTGGTATGTTGCACGCCCAATGGGGAAATTATGCTGGTGGTCTGTGGGTGCTCGTGCTGCTGGAGGTCGCGGCGGCCGCCCTGATAATCAGGCCTCTGCCTAGATCCATGACTAATCCTTGAGGGTTCGCAGCATTTCCTCGCGAAGGGCGTCCAGCTCGCTTTTCAGTGCCGAGTTTTTCTTCTGCCCCACATTCAGGACCGGGGCTTCCGGCATCTTTTGCCAGTCCCAATTTTGGCTAACTTCGTCCCGATCCGCATTGTGTTGTCGAGATGGTTTTGGATTGCCAGGCATCTGGCCCAACTCCCAAGCCTGGCCCGTGCTGTCGGCACGCGGAGCGGCGGGGTGCTTCGCGGGCTCCAAAGGACGAGCCTGGAAGACCCCCTCGGGGTTCTGCAGGGGCGGGAGTTCCCATTCAATAAACTCGGCAGAGGCGGTAGCTGGTTTCGCCGGCGGGCCCTTTTCGCGGCGAATCTGGGTTTCGCGAACCGCCGTGGCCTTGGTTTCTGCGGTTGATTGAATTGCAGAACGTTTTTCCGGCGGCAGCGAATCGAACAACGCCTCGGCCTGTTGATAATCAGCGGCGCTGCCGGTATCGGCGGCCTTGAACAGACGCCTCGCCGCGCCCTCGCTTCCCTTGGCCTTGGTGCTGTCCGCGAGAATTCGAAGGCCGCTTCGGGTTTCCGCGTCCAGTTCATCGTCCCACTGGTTGTCGCCAGTCATGCCGCCCTCTCCCACCAACTATTATTTATACCGCCAAACGCCTGTCATCGCACCCGAATTTCCTACCTGACCGACCAAAACTGGTTCGCGATCAATGATCACGACAGCGAAATCATTGCGGGCGACTTCGTTTCTCGATATTGCCAGGGCAACCTAACTGCGGGAGAGAACCATGATTTTGGTTGGACGCAATGTATCGCCTTTCGTGCGCCGCACCTCGGTGGTGCTTAAGCTCCTTGGGTTGACCTATGAGCAAAGCATGCTGTCGACCGCCGATGATTTGCCGGACATTTTGAAACGCAATCCTGTCGGTCGAGTGCCGGCCCTTATTCTCGACGACGGCGAGACATTACTGGATAGTGGGGCAATTATCGATCATCTCATCGAAGCTCACGACCAGGATAGAAAACTCCTCCCATCGTTGGGCGCGGCGCGGCGCGCGGTGCTGCGAACCACCGCTCTGGCGCATGGGGTGATGGAAAAAGGTGTATTGTCATCCTATGAGCGTAACCGCCGCCCCGAAGACAAGATCTTTCAGGGTTGGGTTGATCGATGCGATGGTCAGGTCGAATCGGGCCTCCAGGCATTGGAAGTTCAGGCCGCCGCCAAGACGGGAGAGTGGTTGCACGGCCATCACATAACCCTAGGAGATATCACGGTCGTTCTGGCCTACCAGTTCGTGCGGGCATCGGCGCGATACGTGGTCGATCGCAACGCATTCATGGCACTCGCGACGCTTTCGGATAAAGCCAACGCGATGCCAATTTTCGCAGAAACTAAGCCATAGAGGAATAGGACCATCGTCAAGCGATTCACGACGGTTGTAACGTTGACTCGCCGGCACGGGCAGCAGCTCTTTGCTTCCCCCTTGCCGCACCCTCTCAACCATCGTAAGTGTCAGCCTAGCAGCCCGGGACACGGTGGACCGTGACGGGCGTTTCGGGAATAGGAACCGGATAGATCCAACGAGGATATCCGTGGCGGCATGCTCCTGGGCTGAGGTGTGATCCTTGGGACCCTCCGCGTGGCCGCTTCGGCGGGCAGGGGGAGCGACGCGAATGGCTGGAAAACTAGGAGTGATGGTCTGCGGGCATGGAAGCCGGGACGAGAACGCGGTGAGCGAATTTGCCGTGCTCGCCGAAAGACTGACTGAACGACTGCCGCAATATCCGGTCGATTATGGCTATCTCGAATTCGCGACCCCAGTTATCCGCGACGGACTGAACGCACTCAAAGCTAGGGGTGTCGACGAAGTGCTGGCGATCCCTGGGATGCTATTTGCTGCCGGGCACGCCAAGAATGATATCCCCTCGGTTCTCAATACCTTTCAGGCCCAGGACGGGCTGACGATCCGCTATGGCCGCGAGCTGGGCATTGATTTGAAGATGCTGAAAGCGGCGTCGGAGCGGGTCGAGGAAGCGGTGGCCGCGGCGGGCGACCATATCTCGCGCCACGAAACCTGTCTGGTCGTGGTTGGTCGCGGCGCTTCGGACCCTGACGCGAACTCGAATGTCGCCAAGGTCATGCGGATGCTGTGGGAGGGTATGGGCTTCGGCTGGGGCGAGACCGCTTATTCTGGCGTTACCTTCCCATTGGTCGAACCGTCGCTGGAGCAAGTGGTCAAGCTTGGCTTCAAACGGGTGATCGTGTTCCCGTATTTTCTCTTCACCGGGGTTCTGGTCAAACGCATCTATGACTACACCGACAAGGTGGCCGCCCGGCATCTTGGGGTTGAGTTCGTCAAGGCCGGGTATCTGAACGACCACCCCTTGGTAATCGACACTTTCGTCGATCGGGTTCAGGAGATCCTGGAGGGCACTGGGAACATGAACTGCCAGATGTGCAAATACCGCAACCAGGTGCTGGGCTTCGAGGCCGAGGTTGGTCTGGATCAGGAAAGCCATCACCATCACGTTGAGGGCATCGGGACTGGGACGGCCTCGACCGACGAGCATGCCCAAGACCAGTCCCATGAACATTCTCATGATCACAGCCATTCCCACGATCATGACCACGCGCACGATCACGGGCACCACCATCACCCCTATCCCCATGCCGATCACCCGCTCGGGCCCAAGAGCATGACGGAGAAAGAGGATGGTTAGGTCATGGCGCTGGATTATCTGAAGGATCCGGCCGCGATCTATCACCTGTCCTTCGAGACGGCACGGGCCGAGGCGGACCTGTCCGGTTTCACCGAGTCGGAGGCTCAGGTCGCTATGCGTGTGATCCATGCCTGCGGTATGCCGGAGATTGCCCGCGACCTGAAATTTTCCAATGGTGCGGTGGATGCGGCGACCGCGGCCTTGGCGGTGGGCGCGCCGATCCTTTGCGACTGTACCATGGTCGCGGCAGGAATTTCACTGACCGCGAGCGGCTTAAACAACCCGGTTCTGACCTTCCTGGACCACGCGGATCTGGCGGGACGCGCGAAGGCCGAGGCAACCACTCGATCGGCCGCTCAAGTGCCGTTGTGGCGTCCCTATCAGGCGGGTGCCATCATCGCGATCGGCAACGCGCCAACCGCGTTGTTCCGGCTGATCGAAGAGATCCAGGCTGGTGCGCCGATGCCGGCGGTGGTACTGGGGTTTCCCGTTGGCTTTGTCGGGGCGGCTGAATCCAAACAGGCGCTAACCAGCGTAAAACCGTTAATTCCCCACCTGGCACTGCTGGGACGACGGGGCGGTAGTGCTATCGCTGCAGCTGCAGTAAACGCCCTCGCTAGGATTGCGGCGGGGCGGAGTCAGATATGAACCAACGGGCCGCCGATCGGCACAACCCAAGCTGGCTAACGGTCGTCGGCATCGGCGAAGACGGGCTTGACGGTCTGGCGCCGAGCACGCGGGTCCTGGTCGACGATGCTGAGATATTGATCGGTGGCGACCGACATCTGGCGATGCTGCCCGAGGATGGGCGGGAGCGGTTGAGCTGGCCGTCACCTCTACGGCTCCTGCTGGACCGGATCGAGAGCATGCGCGGGCGCCAGGTCTGTGTATTGGCCACCGGCGATCCAATGTGTTTCGGCATCGGAAGCACATTGGTTAAGCGCATCGCTCTAGAGGAGATGCTGATTATCCCGGCCGCCTCCGCGCTGGCGCTGGTGGCGGCACGGATGGGTTGGCCGGAACACGAAATCGACCTTCTGACCCTGCATGGGCGACCACTGGCGTTGCTGGAAAGTTACCTACAACCACGGGCCCGTTTAATCATCCTCTCCGACGGCCCCACGACACCCGGCGCGGTCGCGGCGCGGTTGACCGAGCGCGGCTACGGGCAAAGCAAAATGAGCGTGCTGGAACACATGGGCGGGCCAGCGGAAAAACGCATCGATGGCACGGCCATTGATTGGCATCACCCCCCAGGTGAGGCCCTGAATACGATCGCGGTAGAACTGGTCGCTGGGCCCGACACGGCGACCCGACCAAGGCTTCCAGGTTTACCGGACGAGGCTTTCGTCAATGATGGCCAGTTAACCAAGTGCGAGGTCCGGGCCAGTACGCTCGCAGCTCTCGCGCCGGCGCCGCATGCGCTGCTGTGGGACGTTGGCGCTGGTTGTGGCTCGGTCGCCATCGAGTGGATGCGGGCGGACCGTCGGTGCCCGGCCATCGCTATCGAACCTCGAGCCGAGCGTCGGGCCATGATTGCCGAGAACGCTGTGGCGCTTGGCGTGCCTGGCCTGAAGGTTGTTGACGGCGCCGCGCCGGACGTACTCCTCGATCTTGTGGCGCCGGATGCGATCTTCATCGGCGGCGGCGCGTCGGTGGATGGCGTAATCGAGACGTGTTGGGCGGCACTCAAACACGGTGGTCGGTTGGTTGCGAACGTGGTGACCCTGGAGGGCGAGGCGGCGATCCTGGCTCACCAAGCGCGACTAGGAGGAGCTCTCACCCGGATTGCGATCTCCCGGGCCGAACCGGTTGGACCTTTCCAAGGCTGGCGTCCGCTGATGCCGGTGACTCAGTGGTGTGTCGTCAAGCCCCAGGGGGGCGCCACCAAATCATGGAGTGGAAAATCATGAAGGGCCGACTGCACGGTGTCGGTGTCGGGCCGGGGGACCCGGACCTGATCACCCTGAAAGCGCTCAAGGTGTTGCGGGCTGCTAATATCATTGCCTATCCGGCCCTGGAAGAAGGCGACAGTCTGGCCCGCGCCATCGCCGCGCCCCATATCCCGGAGGGCCGAGAGGAATTCGCCATCCGCATGCCGATGCTGGTGGATCGTTTCCCGGCCATGGAGGTTTATGATCAGGCTGCGGCGCGGATCTCCGAGGCATTGGACAATGGTAAGTCAGTGGCCGTGTTGTGCGAGGGCGATCCGTTCTTCTATGGCTCCTTCATGTATCTTTTCGGCCGGTTGGCTGACCGGCATCGGGTGGAGGTGATCCCCGGCGTCTCCTCCTTGATGGCTTGCGCGGCGGCTCTATCGGCGCCGTTGGCGGCACGCAATGATGTGCTGACGGTTTTACCGGCGCCCCTGGAAGATTCGGTGCTGGAGGCACGCCTGGCCGCCACCGACTCCGCCGCCATTGTCAAGGTTGGCCGGCATTTCGAACGTATTCGGGCCTTGCTCGAGCGATTGAACCTCGCCGAGAACGCCCATTATGTAGAGCGAGCGACCATGGAGAACCAAAGAGTTCTCCCATTGCTGGACGTCGACGAGACGGCGGTGCCGTATTTCTCGATGATTTTAATTCACAAACGAGGGCGGGCGTGGTCATGAGGAACGGTATCACCGTTGTCACCACCTCTGGTGTCGCCGTCGCCCGCCAGATCGCCGATGCATTTGGCACCCCTTTGCGGGGTCGCCCCGCTGGTACCGATGGTTCGGTCGGTGATCTCGGCGCGCATCTGCGTGAACAATTCACCGGCGGCACCCCAATCATCTTCATTGGCGCTCTTGGTGCCCTGGTGCGCCTGCTGGCTCCGGTGATCAATGACAAGGCCAAGGATCCTGCCGTCGTGGCCGTGGCTGAGGATGGTAGTGCCGTGATCCCGGTGTTGGGGGGGCATCACGGCGCAAATGACCTGGCGCGCCGCGTGGCCGAGGTTTTGAGTATTGCGCCGGCGATCACCACGGCAAGCGACCTACAATTCGGCTTTGCCTTGGACAATCCTCCCGCCGGATGGGCCTTGGCGAATTTGGAGGATTACAAGGATTTCATGGCCCGACTATTGGCCGAATCGGCGGTTCGGGTCGAAGGGGACGTTCCTTGGCTCGTGGATACGGGCTTGCCGGTCCGCGAAGAAGCCGGTCTGAGGATAAAGGCGAGTGATTTCGCCGATGAACCCGGCGCCGACACCCTTCTGTATCACCCGGAAACCTTGGCGCTTGGCGTGGGATGCGAGCGAGATGTCGCGCCCGAGGAATTGATCGCGCTGGCGCGTAAAACCCTCACCGAGGCGGGACTTGCGCCGGAAAGTGTCGCGACCGTCGTCTCGGTCGATGTGAAGATGGACGAGGCGGCGGTCCACGCGGTCGCCGAAGCTTTTGGGCGCCCGGCCCGTTTTTTCACCCCTGAGCGCTTGGAAGTGGAAACGCCGCGATTGGCTTCGCCTTCGGATATCGTGTTCCGCGAGGTCGGCTGCCACGGAGTTGCCGAGGCGGCAGCGTTGGCAACGGTAGGGACGAATGGTGTCCTCGTTGTGGAAAAGCAACGCTCCAAACGTTCGACCTGCGCGATTGCCCGCGCGCCCGGCCTGATCGACGTATCAGCGGTCGGGATACCACGCGGTCGGTTGTTCGTGGTCGGCACAGGGCCTGGTACGGCGGATTGGCGCTCTCCCGAGGTTGATCGGCTGGTGGGATTATCCACCGATCTCGTCGGCTATGGTCTGTATCTAGACCTCTTGGGCCCGCTCGCCGAGGGCAAGCGGCGGCACGGCTATCAATTGGGCGAGGAACGCGACAGAGTGATCGCAGCGCTTGATTTGGCGGCGGAGGGGCGGACCGTATCGTTGGTCTGTTCTGGCGATCCGGGCATCTATGCCATGGCCAGCCTCGTGTTCGAATGTCTGGATGATATCGAGCGACGAGATTGGCGGCGGGTAGAGGTGGTTGTCTCGCCTGGAATCTCTGCTCTCCAAGCCTGTGCCGCGCGGATCGGCGCACCGCTTGGGCATGATTTCTGCACCATCTCGCTCTCGGATCTTTTGACTCCTTGGGAGGCGATCGAACGACGTTTGCGGGCCGCGGCCGAGGGCGATTTCGTGGTCGCGTTCTACAATCCCGCCTCGCTGCGTCGCCGTGCCCAACTTGTCCGGGCCCTTGAGATCCTGAAAGAGCATCGACCGGCAACAACCCCAGTGATCCTGGGCAAGTCACTCGGCCGCCCTGAGGAAAGCCTGACGGTCACGCCGTTGGCAGAGTTCGATCCTGAGATCGTCGACATGCTCTCGCTAGTCATGGTCGGCAGTAGCCAGACCCGGTTGTCCGGCGGTCGGGTCTATACGCCTCGGGGCTATGCCGTCGCCGGGTCAAGCCAAGGAAAGGCCGCGTTATGACCGTGCATTTCATCGGCGCTGGGCCGGGTGACCCGGACTTGATTACCATCAAGGGGCGCGATCTGATCGCCCGTTGCCCGGTCTGCCTTTATGCTGGCTCGCTAGTGCCCGATGCGGTGGTCGCCTTCGCGCCGGAGGGGGCACTGGTATTGGATACTGCGCCAATGACCCTCGGTCGGATCATCGACGAAATGGCGGGGGCGCAGGGGCGCGGCGAGGACGTGGCCCGAGTACATTCCGGCGACCCATCGCTGTATGGCGCCATCGCCGAGCAGATTAGGCGTTTGCGCACCCTCGACATACCCTTCGACATCACACCGGGTGTGCCGGCTTTCGCGGCGGCGGCGGCGGCGTTGGGCCAGGAACTCACCCTGCCGGAAGTCGCCCAAACCGTGATCCTGACCCGGACGGCGATGAAATCCTCGGCCATGCCGCTGGGCGAAGAGCTCGAAGAGCTTGGCCGATCTGGCGCCACCTTGGCGATCCATCTCTCGATCCGCAACCTGCGTCATGTTCGCCGTGCATTGGAGCCGATCCACGGTCCGGATTGTCCGGTCGCCGTGGTCTATCGGGTGACCTGGCCGGACGAAAAGATCATCCGCGGAACCTTGGCCGACATTGGTGGCAAGGTTCGGGCTGAGAAAATCACCCGAACGGCACTGCTCCTGGTCGGTCCGGCGTTAGCCACTGAGGATTTCCGGGATAGCGCACTTTACGACTCCGACCACGTACACGTGTTGCGGACGACCCGAGGATAGGCGCCCTCGTCGATTGATGGTCCGTCGCCGTCAACGTGGCATTGCTTGAATCCAGGTCACCACGTCCTCGACACAATGCACGGAGTCGCCGGATGGAGGTGGTGGTCGCTGGATCATCACCACGGGTAGGCCCAGTTCCCGCGCCGCCTGGATTTTCGGGTAACTTGCATCCCCGCCGCTGTTTTTGGCGACGAGGCAGACGACGTCGTTCTCTAACAAAAATCGCTGTTCATTTTCCCGTGTGAAGGGGCCGCGCGCCATGATCATCCGGTCAACCACATTTATGATGTCTAAACCTGGGTCTTCGATGCTGCGCGCGATATAGCGTAGCCGATGCGCGTCCGCAAAAGCCATTAGCTCCGTTCGCCCGATGGTCAGGAAAACCGATGCCTCGTCTGCCAGCTTTGAGGCATTCAGCCAGCTGGCGGCTTCTTGGGGGCTGGCGACTTCATGCCAAATAACACCGGGTTGAGGTCGCCAGACAGGGCGAACCAGATGCAAGACTGGCACGCCAACCGTCGCGGCCGCTTCAGCCGCGTGCCGGCTGATCTGCGCCGCGAAGGGATGGGTCGCGTCGATCATCGCGGCGATGCGTTGGTCCCGAAGATAAGTGGTGAGACCATCGGCACCACCAAACCCGCCACGACGGATTTTCCCTGCTGGCAGGCGTGGGGCTCTGGTCACGCCGGCCATTGACGTGATGACCTCGAAACTGTCGATACCGTTCAATCGCTGGGCAACCTCTACGGCCTCCGTCGTCCCGCCAAGAATAAGTATTCGCCTACCAGCCATGAGCCGTCCCAATCAGTTTGCCGGCGCGGTCATAGACTAGGACTTCGACGGCCACCGGCGCGTTTGAAAGCACGCCTAACGCGGTCTCGCGCGCCGCTTTCGCCACGAAATCCCCAAGCCCCAATCCAGCTGGTTGGATAAGAGCCAAGACTTCCATCGCGGTATTGGCGGCCTTTACGGTGTCGACCAGCACACTATCTCCTCCCAGATCCGAGACCCGCTCCGCCAACCAGTCCATATCGACCTGGCTACGCCCGGAATGCAGATCCAGATGACCTTGTGCGAGTTTGGCGAGTTTGGCGAAACCGCCGCCGATGCTCAGTCTTGGTAACGGATGCCCTTTGAGGTATTTCAGCATCCCACCGGCGAAATCACCCATATCGAGCATCTCTTCCATTGCGAATCCATGCCGTCTTCGCACCGCCGCCTCGGAGGTTGAACCGGTCGCGGCGCCGACATGCTCGACCCCGGTAGCCCGCGCAACATCGATTCCCCGGTGTATCGACGTGATCCACGCGGCACAGGAATAAGGCACCACGATCCCGGTGGTGCCCAGAATGGACAAGCCGCCGAGGATGCCGAGCCTGGGGTTCCAAGTTTTCTCGGCCAAGGCCGCGCCATCGGGTACCGAGATCTCGATCTCGACGTCACCCGCCACGGCATGCGTGGTGGCGAGTTCCTCAATCACACCGCGCATCATTGAGCGTGGCACCGGATTGATTGCCGGCTCTCCAACGGGTATCGGTAAACCCGGCTTGGTTACGGTTCCAACGCCCACACCCGCCTTGAAAACGACTCCGGCGCCAGCGGGCCCTGCCCGTACCGTGACAATGATCATCGCCAGGTGGGTAACGTCGGGATCATCCCCCGCGTCCTTGATGATACCGGCCATGGCCTTGGCTTCCGCGAGGTTCTCCCTCGCCAGGGTGAAGGAAGGTGTTTGCCCCCTGGGCAAGGTGATTGTCACTGGATCGGGGAAATTTCCCGTCAGAAAAGCGGTATAGGCCGCCTTGGTCGCCGCCGTGGCGCAAGCCCCGGTGGTCCAGCCGCGTCGTAAGGGTGTGTCGGGTTTCCGAGCCATGTCGGATTTATACGGTTTCGGGACGCCCGATGGCTAGGCATGGTTAACAGGGGCGGGTAATCTCGGCGCATGATTGATATTACTTTCCCATCCGCTGAATTCGAACCTGGCAGTGTCTGGTTGACCGGTTCTGGCCCAGGCGACGCTGGTCTCCTGACTTTGCACGCGCTTAGCGCGCTGCGCCGCGCGGACGTGATCGTTTACGACGCATTGGTAAGCGACGCCGTACTTGCCCTGGCTCCAGAGGATACGCCACGCGAATTCGCCGGCAAGCGGGGTGGTAAACCGTCTCCCAAGCAGGCGGATATCTCGCTTCGCCTGATCCAACTGGCGCGTTGGGGCAAGCGGGTGTTGCGGCTGAAGGGCGGTGACCCCTTTGTCTTCGGACGAGGCGGCGAGGAAGCACTGGCCCTGGTGCGCGCCGGTATCCCGTTCCGCGTCGTCCCGGGCGTCACGGCCGGCATCGGCGGCCTTGCTTATGCCGGCATTCCCTTGACCCATAGAGACACCAATCACGCGGTCACCATGATCACTGGCCATGACGCGACCGGCGAGATCACCGGCGTTGACTGGGAAGCCATCGCCAAGGGCGCGCCGGTGCTGGTGATCTATATGGCGATTAAGCACCTCGATCGGATCGCGGCAGAGTTGATGGCGGGTGGACGCGCCGCCGAAGAGCCCGTGGCATTGGTTTCCAACGCCTCCACACCCAAGCAAAGGGTTCTAGAGACGACGCTCGGAACTTGTGCCACCGACGCTGCCGCTGTCGACATGGCACCCCCAGCGATTGTCGTGGTCGGCGAGGTGGTGAGGCTGCGCGGCGGGTTGGATTGGCTCGGTGCTCAAGAAGGTCGCGCGCTTGACCCCGACCCCTTGAATCGCGGTCTTCACGACGAAGTCGGATGACTGAAACGATGGTCGCGCCGGGCTT
Organism: Alphaproteobacteria bacterium; assembly: GCA_028822575.1. The sequence goes on from JAPKDN010000014.1 coordinate 17,458, forward strand.
GGTCATCGCCGCACCCGCTTCTGGCTCGGGTAAGACTGTCGTTACCCTTGGCC
>JAPKDN010000479.1 GCA_028822575.1 Alphaproteobacteria bacterium
TCGCTGGCCTGACCCGTGCAGAGATGGCACCGCTGCGCCGTCGCTTGCAGATGATCTTTAAGGACCCTTACGCGTCTCTCAACCCACGTTGGCGGGTCCGGGATATAGTGGCCGAGCCGCTTCGGGCTTTTGGGATCGAAACCACTTCTTCGGGGATTGCGCGGCGGGTCGTGGAACTTTTGTCCTTTGTGAAGTTATCGGCGGCGGACGGCGCCAAATATCCGCATGAGTTTTCCGGTGGCCAACGCCAGCGGATCTCGATCGCCCGGGCGCTTGCCAGTCAACCGGACTTTCTCGTTTGTGACGAGCCGACTTCGGCATTGGATGTTTCGGTTCAGGCACAGATTCTGAACCTAATGAAAGATCTTCAACGTGAGTTAGGCCTTACTTATCTGTTCATCAGCCATAACCTTGCGGTCGTCAGCCATGTCTCGGACCGGGTCGGCGTGATGTATCTCGGCCGGCTAGTCGAGGTGGCCACGGCCACGACCCTGTTCACCGCGCCCAGGCACCCCTACACGCGGATGTTGCTAGATACGATCCCTGATCTGTCAATGAGCGGGCGGGACCGTGCGCCGGTCGCCGGCGAGGTGCCGAACCCGATCACGCCGCCGCCTGGTTGCACTTTCCATCCCAGATGTTCCTTCGCCAATCAACGGTGCCGGGTAGAAATACCTTTGCCGATAACGACTCCCGGTGGGTCCATCGTGACCTGTCACGGTGTCGAGGAGGGAAGGGTTCTCAAGGGGCCGGTGGTGCCGGGTTGAATCGACTGAAGGGTTTGAGTCATGACGAGCGCTGCCCAGAATGAGTTGATGACCCGGGTTGAACCCGGCACGCCGGCGGGGGCTTTGCTGCGTCGGTACTGGCAACCGGTGGCCTTGTCGGATGAGCTTAAGGGCAAAAGGCCGGTAAGACCGGTCACGGTGTTCGGCGAGAGTCTGGTGCTGTTTCGTAATGAAGGTGGGCGACTTGGCCTGATCGCACGGAACTGCGCACACCGCGGCGCCGACCTTTTTTTCGGGCGGCTTGAGGATGGTGGCCTTCGTTGCCCATTCCACGGCTGGCTGTTTGATGTCCAAGGCCGATGTCTTGAAACGCCGGCGGAACCCTTGGATAGCAAGCTGAATGAGCGGGTTACTCACGCTGCCTATCCGGTGGTTGAGAAGAACGGCGTGATCTTTGGCTATCTGGGTGAGGGCGACCCACCGGCGTTACCCAACCTCGACTGCCTCGCTGCGCCGGAAAGTCACAGTTTCGCCTTCAAGGGTTTTGTCGACTGTAACTGGCTTCAGGTATTGGAAGTGGGCATGGATCCGGCCCATGCCTCCTATTTGCATCGATTCCTGGAGGATGAGAACGTGAGCCAAGGTTATGGCCAGCAATTCCGCGACGATGTGGACAATATCCCGACCACTCGGCTGATGCGGGACTATGCGAGGCCCGAGATCCTGGTCGAGGAGACGGGGTTTGGTTACCAGGCCACCACGCTCAGGCGTCTCGATAATCAAGGCATGCATGTACGCATAACCAACGCAATCTTCCCCACCGCGATCCAAATCCCGATGAGTCGTGAGATGACGATCACTCAATGGCATGTGCCGGTCGATGATAAGCGTTGCTACTGGTATGCCATTTTCACCAGCTTCGGCGCCCCGGTTGACCATGATACCATGCGGGCACAGCGGCTGGAGCTGTATGCACTCCCCGACTACATTCCGCGCGTTGGAAAGGCCAACAACTATGGCTATGACGCTGATGAGCAGGTGAATTACACCTATACCGGCATGGGCCAGGACATAAACATCCATGATCAATGGGCCGTCGAATCCCAGGGCACGATTCAGGACCGCGTGAAGGAGACACTGGGTACCAGCGACGTGGTGATCTCCGCCTATCGCAAGCGATTCGTCAAGGAGATGCGCGCGCACCAGAAGGGGGAGGCGTCGCCGGTCAGGGCCGATCATCCCTTTCCCATCTCCATAGACGCTATCGCTTCGGTGGATGAATGGGAAGATGTCGGGTTAGAGCGGGATCTTGCGCGCCGAAAGGGCTCAGACTGGGCCAGCGCGTTGATGCCTTTAACATGAGGGGCTAACGGCATGGCGCGTGCGGGGAGTATCGGTCGGGACGGGTTCATCGGTAAATTCGATCTATGGACCGTGGAACAAGCCGAAGCCGGGGCGCGGGTGCTGGCACAGGCCCATGAATTGGGCCTAGAAACGATCCGGCTATCCTTCGCCGATCAACATGGCATCCTTCGCGGCAAGACGCTGATGATCGGCGAGCTAGAGCTGGCGTTGTCGTCGGGATGTTCGATGACCACCAGTCTGCTGCTCAAGGACACCTCGCACCGCACGGTGTTTCCGATCTGGACCGCTGGCGCTGGGGTTGGCGCGCCGGAGCTGACCGGCGCTGGAGATTTTCTGATGGTCCCGGATCCGGCGACCTTTCGGGTTCTACCCTGGTCGCCCGGGACCGGGTGGATGCTCTGCGACATGTACTATCCCGATGGCCGGCTAGTGCCTTATTCCAGCCGCGCGATCTGTCGGGACGCGGTCAACCGTCTGGCGGCAGCGGGTTACGATTTTCTCTCGGGCATTGAAATCGAGTTTCATCTTTTCGAGCTCGGGGATCGCAAGCTGCGTCCAGAGCAATCCGGCATGCCGGGCGATCCGCCGGATGTCAGCCCGTTGGCGCATGGTTTTCAGTATCTGGCTGAGTTTCGCATGGACGAGGTGGAACCGGTAATCGACCTAATCCGCCGTGATATCACGGCCATGGGCCTGCCGTTACGCACCGTCGAGATGGAGTTTGGACCAAGCCAGGTCGAATTCACCTTCGCGCCATTGCCGGGGATCGAGAGCGCCGACCTGATGGTGTTGTTCCGCTCCGCCACCAAGCAAATCTGCCGGCGCCACGGCTATCACGCTACGTTCATGTGCCGGCCCGGTTTGGCGAATTTCTTCTCCAGTGGCTGGCATTTGCATCAATCCCTGCTGGATAGTGGGACCGGTGCGAACGCTTTCATGCCTGATCGCGAGGGCGCGCTTGTGTCGGAGGTTGGCGAGGCTTATGTGGCCGGCCTTCTGGAGCACGCAGCGGCGGCATGTGTTTTCACCACGCCGACAATCAACGGTTATAAGCGTTATCGTCCACAATCGCTGGCGCCTGACCGGATCCTCTGGGCCAAGGATAATCGAGGCGCGATGATCCGGGCGCTCGGTGGACCTGGCGATGCCGGTAGTAGGGTCGAAAACCGTGTCGGCGAGTCGGCGGCAAACCCGCATCTTTATCTCGCCTCGCAGATTATCGCCGGTCTGGACGGCATCGAGCGCGGCCTCGCGCCGCCTCCGTTGGCGGACACGCCTTATACGGCGGACGCTACAATGCTACCGCGTAGTCTGATGGACGCCATGGTCGCCTTGCGGGAAAGCACGATGTTCCGCCGGGCCTTGGGGAATGAGTTCGTCGACTATATCCTGGCGATCAAGGAAGGTGAGGTCTCCCGTTATCTGACCGAGGTCACGGACTGGGAACACCGCGAATATTTCGAGATCTTCTAGCCCTGGGATACATCCATGGACGCGGCC
>JAPKDN010000480.1 GCA_028822575.1 Alphaproteobacteria bacterium
CCGTATCAGTTCTGGAAAGTAAAAAGAGACGTTAGTTTTTCGGCGGCCATCACTCGGGAACCGCCGCGCCGATGAGGGTAACAACATTTTCGCCATCGTTGGAGAGTGGAAATTTTCGCCTAACCACGTTGGTTGACCCATGCTTCTTATTGGAGACGGTGGCTTGCCAGAAGGTTGGTTGCTTTTCACGCACCGTTACGTGAAAGGTTGTAATTATAAAGGCTCTACGCCCGTTCTTAAATATGTCACTCGCAAATTTACCGATTGGTTCCCGGCCGACGAGATGGACATTGCTCGTTCTGGCCAGGCAACAGCGATAATCCAAAGTCTCCTTCTCTTGTAATACGTCGACCTTGAAGATCCATGGAAACAAGGTGGGAGCGATAGAGGAAGGGTGGATACTGGAACGCGCTAGCATTCGATCGGTATCCACAAGGGTGAGCAGATAATCAGCAAGACCCACTGCTGGTGACCCGGACAGCATATCGCTTTTTGGGACGCGATATGCGCAAAGAAACCCGGCGCCTGGTACTCCAGACGATGACATAGTCGGAACACTTTTCGACATTAGTAGGTAACGTGCGAGAAAAGCGCCCAAACTACAAGACAATTACGAGGTTGATAGGGGGCGTGGACAGGGCGCCGGGGTAAGTGGAACGGTCGGGATCGCCTTTCCGCTTAGGAATACTGTAGTTCGCGTGATCAAGGTGCTGGATTTCCAAGGTAGATTCACTTTAGAAACCTCAATGCGAAACGAGTTCGCGTGGCTGGTTGAATGCGCGACACCAATACGGTGCCGCCAGAAATTTTCTAGATTGGAGGCTATCGATGCTTGATGAATTGGGTGAACGGCGAAAGAAGCTTATTTATAGAAGCGCCTATACCGGGACCAAGGAGACCGACCTGCTGCTTGGTGGATTCGCGCGACGGCACATGGCTACCTTGACCAAGGGGCAGCTCGACTCCTACGAGACATTGTTGGAGATCGAGGATCCCAGGCTCTACAAGTGGATCTCTGGAATGGAAGAGGCGCCGGCGGGGTATCAAACAGATGTTCTTGAATTGATAAAAAACTTTAATTTCACCGGTTAGTATTTTGGATAACAACAAAAAAATTTATTTATCTTCGATGAAAGAGTTCCGAATTTCCACGGCGCCCGAAGGTTGGGATGCTCGGGTTTTGGGGCAATTAGCGGGGGCCCATCGGCGATTGATTCATGTGTGCCGCGATGATTCCCGGCTGGATACGCTTGAGCGATGCCTTGGGTTTTTCGCGCCGGAACTAACAATCTTTAAACTACCGGCTTGGGATTGTCTGCCCTATGACCGTGTCTCTCCAAACGGTGAAATCGTCAGTCAACGCCTGGAGGCTCTCGCCCGGCTGAGCGAGGCTGGTGAGGACGACGACTTCATCCTTCTGACGACCGTTAACGCGGTACTTCAAAGGTTACCGCCCCGTGCGTTTTTCGAAGGTAGCTCACTGACATTGAAGGTTGGCGCCAGCCATCCGATCGATACTCTTTTGGCATTTCTGGCGAGTAATGGATATGGGCGCACTGGAACGGTTCGGGAGTCCGGTGAGTACGCGGTTCGCGGCGGCATAATTGATGTTTTTCCATCCGGTGACTCGGACCCACTGCGTCTCGACTTCTTCGGGGATGAACTTGAGGGAATTCGAAACTTTGATCCTGTTTCACAACGTACCGTCGGCAAGATCAAGAAGGCGCGGCTAAGGCCTGTTGCCGAAGTACTGCTGGACGAGGCCGGCGTGCAGCGGTTCCGAAGCGGTTACCGTTCGAATTTTGGCACGGACGTGTTGAATGACCCGCTTTATACATCGATCACCGAGGGACGTCGCCACACAGGTATGGAACATTGGTTGCCGCTTTTTCACGAGAGCATGGAGACCATCTTCGAGCATGCACCAGACGCGGTGATCAGCTTTGATAATCAGGCGGATTCGGTCGCCGCGACCCGGTTTGAATTGATTACCGAGTATTTTGACGCGAGACGAAGCCTGCACGAGCGTGGGACCGAGGATGGCGGATCGGTCTATCGGCCACTACCGCCCGAACTGCTCTATCTAGGACAAGCTGAATGGCGGGCACGGATCGCCTCGTGCCCGGCGTTTCATCTATTCCCGTTCGATATACCCGACGTCGCGGCGGCAAGTGACGTTCAGAATATGGTTGGCGGCGCCGGTCCCGGCGTTTCCTTCGCCGAGGCGCGGACGAGAGAGGGCGCGAACCTCTACAACGTGGTCGGAGAGGCGGTTGTAGAGGCACAAAAGGCTGGCACCCGCGTGATCCTGTCTGGATATTCCAACGGTTCGCGCGATCGCCTTGTCGGTCTGCTCCGCGATCATGGAATTGAGCTGATCGATACCGTCGATACCTATGCCGATGTGGCCGCCCTGCCAGCCGGCACCATCGCGGCGGTGACGCTGCCGATCGAGCGCGGGTTTCTCGCGGATGGCGCGCTTGTCATCACCGAGCCCGACATTCTGGGAGAGCGCTTGGCCCGACCGAGTCGCCGCCGCCGTCGGCGTGGTGAGGAGTTCCTCCAAGAAGTTTCTGCGCTTAGCGAGGGTGACTATGTGGTTCATGCCGAGCATGGCATTGGGCAGTATAAGGCGCTGGAAACTTTGGCGATCGGCGGTGCGCCGCATGATTGCCTGCGTCTGGTTTACTCCGGTGGCGACAAACTGTTCCTGCCGGTCGAGAACATCGACATGCTATCGCGCTATGGGTCGGAAGAGACCAACGCGGTGCTCGATAAATTAGGCGGTGTCGCCTGGCAGGCACGCAAGTCGCGGGTCAAGAAGCGGCTGCGTGATATGGCCGATCAACTCATCCGTATCGCCGCCGAGCGTGAAATTCGAACCACCGAGAGCATCACACCGCCGCCAGGTGTGTATGACGAGTTCTGCGCGAAATTCCCCTATAATGAAACCGATGACCAGTTGCGGGCGATCGACGAGGTATTGGTGGATGTGGCGCGCGGTCGACCGATGGACCGACTAATTTGCGGGGATGTTGGGTTTGGCAAGACCGAGGTGGCACTAAGGGCGGCCATGGTCGTGGCGATGCAGGGGTTCCAGGTTGCGGTTGTGGCCCCGACCACTCTGCTTTGTCGTCAACATTATCATGTATTTAAGGAGCGTTTCGCGGATCTTCCGGTCACGATCCGCCAGTTGTCCCGTCTAGTCGGTGCCGCCGAGACGAACGAGACTAAAAAAGACCTTAAGGTCGGCGACTGCAGTATCGTTATCGGTACCCACGCGGTGCTCTCGAAATCCGTGGACTTCGACAACCTCGGGCTCTTGATTGTCGACGAGGAACAGCATTTCGGGGTCTCTCAAAAGGAACGCCTGAAGGACCTGCGCGCTGAAATTCACGTTCTTACCCTGACCGCGACACCGATCCCCCGGACCCTTCAATTGGCGCTTTCGGGTGTCCGGGATCTATCCTTGATCGCGACGCCGCCCGTTGACCGGCTTTCCATCCGCACCTTCGTCATGCCCTATGACGGCATGGTTATCCGCGAGGCGATCCAGCGCGAACGCAACCGGGGAGGGCAGACCTTCTATGTTT
>JAPKDN010000481.1 GCA_028822575.1 Alphaproteobacteria bacterium
CCTCGACATGGAGGCTCTCCTTGACCTCATGGAGAAACTTTCGATATTCGCCGCCGCCAGTGACAAGCATGTCGCGGAAGTCGACCTGAACCCGGTTCTGGTGCATCGTCCCGGCGAAGGTATATCGATCGTCGACGCCTTGATCGTCAAACACCCGACCCATTGATCATAGATCTCAAACCAGGAGACCAAGACATGGCCACCTTCCCTAACTTCAACGACATCGGCATCACCGTCGACGGCCACGTGGCCACGATCGAGATCCAGCGCCCGCCGCATAACTTCTTCGATTATGCGCTAATCCAGCAGATCGCCACGGCTATGGAAGCGATCGATGGCGATAGTAATCTGCGCGCCGCCGTTCTCTGCGCCGATGGTAAATCCTTCTGCGCCGGCGCCAATTTCAGCTCCGATGGGACCAGTAACTCCGAGGCGAAAGCCGATAGCGACGGAACCCCGGCCAACCATCTATATGTCGAGGCCGTGCGCCTGTTCGCCACCAAGACGCCGATCGTCGGCGCGGTTCAGGGCGCGGCCATCGGTGGCGGTCTTGGCCTTTGCATGGTCCCAGACTTCCGCGTCGCCGCCCCGGAAGCGCGCTTCGCCGCCAATTTCACCCGCCTAGGCTTTCATCCCGGTTTTGGCCTGACCTACACGCTGCCAGCCATCATTGGGCAACAGCGCGCCAATCTGATGTTCTATACAAGCCGTCGGATCAAGGGTGAGGAAGCCGTCGAATGGGGCCTCGCGGACCAACTCGTGCCGCTTGCCGAGGTGCGCGGCACGGCCCAAGCCCTCGCCGCCGAGATCGCCGAGAATTCACCACGGGGCGTGGTGGAAACCCGAGCCACCATGCGCCAGGGGCTCGCCGACAAGGTGCGCACGGCGACAGATCATGAGTTGATCGTGCAGAACGAACTCCGCCAGACAGATGATTTCAAGGAAGGCATTCGCGCGGTTTCCGAACGCCGGGTTCCAAACTTCACTGGCGCTTAGGATTCCGGCGGCGCGGCCCCGGACAAGGCCAGGGTAGCGCCGCTGTCTTTTCTCAATCCAATACCGCGACCGCGCGGATCGGGCTTCCGGTGCCACCCTTGATCTTGAGTGGGAAACCGATGAACCGGAACCGGCCCTTACCGACCAGCTTGTCGAGATGCATCAGGCCTTCCATATGGGTGATGCCGCGTTCGGCGCAGGCGATATGGGCCTTGAAATTCGCCTCCCCCTCAGGCGCGGGACTGATCGCCTCTACACCGAAGGCCACGATCCCCTTGTCCGCGAGCCAGTGCACAGCGTTGACATGCAGTCCGGGGAAATCATGAAGATAAGCCGGCGTGCCGAAGAGGCGGTCATTAACACCCATATGGAGCAGGACCGTATCGCGAGTCTTGATTTCCTGTCCCGACGCGGCCAAGGCCGCTTCCATCTCAGTGACGGTAGTCTCGTGTTTTAGTGGCACATGGGACAGGTCCAGGCAGATTGCCTCGGTATAGAAATCCTCCAAAGGCACCTCATCGATCGATGGAGCGTCGGGCGCCGGGTTAAAATGACAGGGGGCGTCCACATGGGTGGCCGAATGATCGCTCATCGAGAGCGATAGGGATTTCGACGTGAATCGGGTTTGTCCGGCGGATTTGATTTCTTTGTGATCATTCCAAACCGTCATTATAACTGGTGGGTGAGAGGGATGCGCCGGCGTGCGATGTTCGATGGCGCGGCTAAGGTCGATCAAAGGCATGGCGACTCTCCATTAGGAATACGTGACCTTCACGTCTGCATTATGGTTCGATAAGTGACTACGATATCAGCAAGACAATACCCACGTCAGGCCCAAGAAGGGCCTGTGGGGTTCGTGGCCCGATTAAGGTGACGAATAGAAGCCGTGAATCGGGGCCTTTAATGGGGAAGGTAAAGGCACATGCAAGGACTTGACGGCAAGGTGATCCTGGTGACGGGGGCGACCGGTAACTTGGGCGGCGCCGTGGCGAAAGGCGCACTTGTCGCTGGAGCGAAACTAGCCTTGGCGGGGCGGAGCATGGAATCGCTGGAGCGTTCCTTCGTCGATGGTAACCAAGTGGCGCTGATACCGGATGTCGATCTGACGGACGCGCATTCCACGCAACGTTATATAAAACGGGCAATCTCTAGGTTCGGCCGGATCGATGGCTTGATCTCTACGGTCGGCGGCTTTGCCTTCGCGAACATCGCCGATGACAGCTACGAAACCTGGGACCGGATGATCGCGATAAACATTCGCTCGGCGTTTCAAGTGTGTCAGTCAGTTCTGCCGGTAATGAGACAGCAGGGATCGGGTGCAATCGTTTTGACCGGCGCGACAGCGGCCTTGAAAGCTCCGGGCGGTCTGTCCGCCTATGCCGCCTCGAAATCCGCCGTGATGCGGCTTACCGAAAGTCTTTCCGACGAAGCTAAACGCGACGGGTTGACGGTCAATTGCGTGATGCCGGGGATCATTGATACGCCACAAAACCGGTCCGACATGCCGGATGCCGACCGTACGGGCTGGGTATCGCCCGAAGCAATCGCCGATGTCATGCTGTTTCTGGTATCGGACGCGGCGCGCGCGGTAACCGGCGCGCTCATTCCGGTCACTGGCAAGAACTGAGACATAATTTGCGCCAAGGTCATCGACAACGCCGACTTGGCTATGCAATGCGCACAGCCTCCCTGCTTGTCGGTGTCGGACGATTTTTTCTTGAGGCGCGGGGATCGATGGCCTGTGGCCACCCCCGCGCTGGGCTCTGTGTGATGGTTTTTATCCCAGCGATGTTCGTGGTTTATCGCGCCGCCAGGCCGCCGGATATTCCAATGCTCGCGTCACCCGACGGTGTACCAATCCTGAAGTCGGTATAGGGCCAATTTTCTCTTTGTATATCGCTCTATACTAGGGCCTTAAGATATTAAAATAAAACATCTTTTTATAAATATTCCCACATTCTGAGGGTATTGTGAAGTTAGTCCGCTATACCAAATTTTTGGAGTTACCTTCACAATCGGCGTCGGTCACGGGCTTTGGCGTCTATGGCCCAAGGTTCGGTTGTTGATGCATGATACCGTGCTCGCGGATCTTTGGATACCACCGCTGCTCGTCTACACGCTCGGAGGGATGTGGATCACCGAGCGGATTTAGGCCATGATCTAACGTTTGTACGACAAGAAACACTCTTAAAGCCAAACCAATCTCGCCAGGAGATCCCGAATGCCCGTTACCAGTACCCAGGTGCAGCTCGCCGCCCGTCCGGTTGGCGACCCCAAGCTCAGTGATTTCAAGATCACCACCGTTGACTTGCCCGAAGCGGGAGACGGTGAAATTCTGTGTAGGGTCATTTATCAATCTCTTGACCCCTATATGCGCGGGCGAATGGACGACTCAAAATCCTACGCGGCGCCGGTTCCAATCGGCGGTGTAATGGAAGCTGGCACGGTGGCCGAGGTCATGGAATCGAAGAACGCCCGTTTTAAGCCGGGTGATATCGTCAACAGCCGGATGGGGTGGCAGACCCACGCGATCAGCGATGGCGCCGGCGTGCGTGTCGTCGATCCTAGCTTAGCGCCAATTTCCACG
>JAPKDN010000482.1 GCA_028822575.1 Alphaproteobacteria bacterium
CTTTATATATTCAGGCGGTTATTTCAGATATCGAACGAGCAAAAACGCCGCCAAGATAAGATTGAGGAACATCAGAAATATCGGGAAGACGCGCGGCTGCATGCTATCACCGACGATCATTTGCGGCGAGATGTCGAGTTGCATAGAGGCCCAGATCACGGCGAAGGAGAACGCCATAATTGCCGCAGGTATTAGATAAACTCGCATGGCGGGCGGAAACGGCGCGCCCGAGGGAAGCGCCGTTTCCTTAACCCCGAGCCTGGCCTATTTGACCAACCCCATTTCCTTCAACGCCGGGCCGAACTCGCCAACCATCGCCTTGATCTGGTCGCCCCACGGACCCGAAGGCTGTGGTGAGGTCACATCAAGACCGGAATTGGCGAGATAGGCCTGATACATCGAATGCTTCATTGCCTTCGACATGCCTTTCTCGAGTTCGCCGCGCCGCTCGGCGCTCACACCGGCATGAGTCACGAACCCCCGCGTGGTCGAGAGCACGAGGTCAATACCCATAGACTTGGCGGTCTTGGCCTTGGGAATCGGCCCCATGCCCGCGTCCGCAAGAATCACCAGCGGGCAAATATCGCCAGCATCAACCGGAGCTGCCGCCTCGGACAAATTCAGAGTACCAACATCAACGGTGCCCGCGACCAACTGCGTCGCTAGCTCTCCACCACCCTTGAAGGGGATGTAGGTCGGCATGGGTTGACCGAGACGCTTAGCCCACAGGAAGACCGTGATGTGGTCGATCGTGCCAACCTGGGTGCCACCGAACTTTAGCTTATCGCCGTTCTTCATCCCGGCGACGAAATCTTCGGGGGTTTTGTATGGGCTGGTCTTGCAATTCACCATCAAGATCTGTGGGTCATTCGTGCCCCGCGCAATCGGCGCCATGTCCTCGATCTTGAGCTTGGTCTTTCCCATACTCATGGTGATGGCGTGACCGACCGTGAAGGTCATGATGGTGTTGCCGTCAGCGGGACGACTCATGAAATAATTCATCGCCGCGGCGCCACCGCCGCCACGCTTGTTGACCACCACCATGTCCTGCTTCAACGTCCGCCGACCACGCAACATCATCATCCGCGAGTTAACGTCGGTTCCGCCACCGGCACCAGCATGGGTGATTACCTCGATGGCAGGTTTGTCCGCAGCTTGAACGTCACTCTGAGCACAGGCCATGACACCAGCGGTGGCAACCACGCCTGACATGATTAGTCGATAAATATGCTTCATGAAGCTGTTCCCTGTTGTCATTGATATTTTTTTAGATCGCCATCCGATCGACCTTGTTTATTCTCCATGGGCGATTCGGCTGTGGAGCACAGGATACATCCGGATCACATATCTGCATAAAACATTCTCGCGATTCGACGTCAGCATGGTGAAGGTCGGTGTCCGGGTTAGATCTCGCGTTGCCTACTCAACCCCAAGCGCCGCGGCCAGTTCCGGGAAACCGTCGACGACGATGTCGCAGTCCGGTTTGGGGTTCGGCTCCGGCGGGCCGGGAGGGCCCCACTCGTCAGGACGGCGCACGAAGGCGGTTTTGAAGCCAACCTTGCGGGCCGCGTCTAGATCGAAATTATGGCAGGCGACCATGCAAATCTCGCTTGGATCCAACACCAGCCACTTGGCCACCGTCTGATAAGGCTCCGCCAGGATCTTGTACTTGCCGATCGCCTCGCAAGAGAATACCGAATCCCAGGCCAGCCCATTGCGTTTGGCGGTATCGATGATGATCCGAAAGCTCAGAATGGTGAAGGAGCAGACTATGAACTTGGTCTTCAATCGGGGAAGCACGTCGGGGAAATCTGACCAGGCCTTGAAGTTATGCGCCGCTGTCCAAGCGATGCCGTGGCGGTCTTCCTCGGTGAAGACATCCAAGCCGTTTTCGGCACAAAGTTCATCCAAGGTTTTGCGATGCACGCCATCGAAGTTAAACGTCGGCGCCCCGTGCTCACCCAAATTCAGCATGCTACCAAGCGAGCGACGGCGCAGATCATTGGTGATCGTCGTCCAATCCCGCTCTAATCCGTGCCGGGCGCCGGCATCGGAGAGCGCAGTCTTAAAACCCGTATGCCAGTCAAGGATCGTGCCGCCGGTATCGAAGGTCAGGGCCTTCACACCATCAAGACTCATGGTCAATTTCCTCTCGAAGGTTAAGCCAGAAGCTTAGGTCGCGTCGGCGCGCTTGAAAAGTCGCGAGCCCGTGATGACCGTGTTGGCTCAAGCTTCACTGTTATTCGGATCTCAAACTCGCCTAGGCCCCAACGTAATTTTGCACGATATCGGCGGTAATCGATCGATTACCAAAGCTCTGGCTTAATTTGATCCTGGTGAAGCCGGTGGTGGTGTAACGCGACCCCTTGAGGTAGTCGCGCTCCTCCACGTACCACTCCAGATCGAGATATTGGTCGGCGATTTCTAGACCGGTCCAGAACGAGTCGTAATTGACGGTTGCGTTCACCCGTTAGCCAAGTGGCGCCAAGGTCGCATCGACGGCAGTCTTGATGCGATCGACATCGAACTGGGTGCTCACCCGCATGCCGATATAATCGATGCAAAGCGTTTTGGTCTGCCAATCGTAGCTAATCCGATCGTCAATCGCTATATCGTAGGCCTATGGGTTCGGGTTGAAAAATAGCCACTTTCATTTCCCTGGGATCTTCGACAATCGGATGGAGCGCCAAGAGGTCCAGGATCTCCGTTTTGATATCGATACCCAGCGCGACCTTGGTCAGTTCCAGTCCGTCCGAACGCAGCGCAAAGACACAGCGCTCAGTAACTTAAAGACCTGCCAGCCTTACCGCGCGGCGCGACGCGACGCGGCGCAGGCGACGAAAAACGTGATCTGGTAGATGGCAGCAAGGAATTTCAGGTGTTTGCCCACCCATTCGATAACCAGGCGGGCAGCGTCGATCGAGGTTTTCAAACCTCCTGAGGTGAAGGTCCCAACGAAGACGACTTTCTTGCTGGTCTGGGTGATGTTGATGAAATCGCCACATACTGAAACCCGGTTAGCGACCCGACTGGCGTTCACATCCCCGGCGCCATCGCATTAAGCGAAACCGAGATAGGCCGAATCCAGCCCTCCACCGTCGATGAAGTCGAACTGGCAGGGATGATCGATTGATGTGCAAAAGTTCATCGACGCGCCAAAATCAAATCCACCCAGCGGCACGCTGCCGAAGACGCCGGGATCGACGGTCAAGGCTATCTCGTCGACGATTCTTTCCTAGATGGTGATGTTACCGATCATCTGTGGCATGCCGAGCCCAAGATTAACGACCGATTTCGGCGTGAGTTCCATCGCCGCGCGGCGTCAATGACGTTGCGCTCTTCCAGTTTCAGTGGTCGCAGCAACTCGACTCGTACGCGGATTTTCCCCGAACGTGCCGAGTTGTAATGGCTGGTGAAAGTTTTCACATGCATATCGGGTTCGGCGACCACCACGCAATGCGCGAGCGTGCCAGGAATTTGAATGTGACGGGCGTCAAGAGAGGCCACCTGGGCGACCCGCTCCATCTGGCAGATGCCAATGCCACCGGTATTGTGCGCCGCCATGGCCATGGTTTCCAGC
>JAPKDN010000483.1 GCA_028822575.1 Alphaproteobacteria bacterium
GTCGCAGTACGCCCTATGTTGATCGGCTTCAAAGGTCGCGTTGTCCATCCACCATTCGTCAAGCAAGCGCAAGGTCTCCCCGCGTCGTTGCGCTCTTTGACCAACAACCCGTATAAGGTTGAACATCTTTGCGTCGGTTCCGGGCGGATTGATCTCCATTGACATACCCGCGTCGAGATTGGTCATGACCATCAGGCGATGATTATTAGCCAGATAAATTCGCCAACTGCTGGCCCAATCCAGGAACCAATCGAATTCAGTAAACAACACTAGGTCTTCCGTAGTGAAATTTCCAAGAAAAGGGTTTTGGTTGGTGCAAAAAAATAGATGAATTATCCCTCTTCTAAAATTTCATGCCTGAAATTTTCCGCTGGATGCGACTGTCCAGGATTCCCAAAGCGGGCTGCGGTATTTCAGGAAGGCTTTCTTGAAACCATCATCACTAGCCTTGCGAAGCCGGTGTGCTCGCCAGGGTCGGCCCAGCCTTTGAACGCGGCAAAAACCTTCGACGTGGCCCGGTTCGTGACGATGCCGTTGGAGTACGGAACGTCGGCATTGGCGAAGATGAAGGGGTGGTTCTTTTTCACGCAATATGCCACAGCCTTCATCATGAGACCCCGCAGTATGTCGTTTTGCCCTTGCCCTTGGTTGGCTTAGTTGGACCGGTCTTTATCTCGCAGCTAGGGCACGTCAACACTGCTGAAAAGCTCCATTCCTGGAACCGGGTTTTTGGCACGTTAGGCGATGCTCGACGAGCTGGATTCGACGGTGCAGAAGGCTAAGGAGACCTCGGCGCCGCAGTTCACCAACAGGGCAGGAACGCTTTTGGACGTCAAGAGGCTAGGAAGGGCGGTGTCGAAGACACTTTCGTTATAGGTCTCGGCGAACACAATGGCGAATGGATGATAGTTGCATCTTGGTCTAAATCCAACGGGCGCAACTCGGCATCGTCTGATTCGACTCACCGACATAGAGCCTACGCTGGATCTAGCCCACGGGGGACAGGTTTGGAGGATGCATGACGCTTCCTTTGTTCACTTTGGCAAATGAAGCGTGCCTATTCCTCTTGAGGATTCCAGCTTTGCCAGAGAACCCTTGGCGGCACCTCGTCATTCTCGCGCGCAAAGGACCACCAGAAGGCGGATGAATCCAGCGCTAGCGCCTCCATATCACCTATCCCGCCGGTTTCCTGTTGTCGTCCGACAACGCGCTGCGCATCCTGATCCGAAGCGACGAAACTAACGGGAGAACCGGGATGAAGTTTGGTGTAATGATGTTCACCACGGATTATTCAATGGCGCCGCAGGAATTGGCGTTTGCGGTGGAGGAGAGGGGGCTGGAATCGCTCTGGTTCCCTGAGCATTCCCACATCCCGCTGCCCCGAGTTTCACCCTGGCCGGGTGGTGGCGAGCTGCCGAAAATGTATTACGACGTCCTCGATCCCTTCGTCGCGCTCAGCGCTGCCGCGTCGGTAACCAGCAGGATCAAGCTGGCCACGGGAATTTGTTTAGTGATCCAGCGCGACCCCATCCAACTAGCCAAGGAGGTCGCATCTCTCGATACGATCTCCAAGGGCCGTTTCCTGTTCGGTGTCGGCGCGGGCTGGAACGCCGAGGAGATGGCGGATCACGGTACCACCGACTTCAAGGGCCGCGGCAAACTGATGAATGACCGGCTCGCCGCGATGAAGGAGATCTGGACCGAAAACAAACCGGAATATCACGGCAGCCACGTTGACTTTGGCCAGATGATGACTTGGCCCAAGCCGGTGCAGAAACCCTATCCACCGATTATCGTTGGCGGTGGCTTCCCCCATGGCGCCGTTCGGGCGTTGGAGCATGGCGACGGCTGGATGCCGATTGGCGGCAGGATGGACGTGGTTGATATTCTTCCCCGCTTCCGCCAGATGGCCGCCGAGGCGGGGCGGGAGCCGGACGACATTCCGATCACTTCGTTCGGGCTTCAGGACGATGCCGACAAGGTCTCAAGGTCCGCCGACGCGGGCGTCGACAGAGTGGTCTTCGGCCTGCCGCCCGAAACGGCGGAAACGGTGCTTCCCCTGCTCGACAAATACGCTGAGATGGCTGCCATGCATCGGGAGTGACGCGAAACCAGGCGGCTTAGCGGGGTGGCGGGGCCGAGGCCATGACCGATGGCAGCGCCGAGATCCGTTTGGACCAGGCGACCAAGTTTGGGCGTCCCTGGCGCCAAGCGAAGGCCGGTAACCTGCGCTCCACGTCCAATGAGCCAAACAGATAGATCTGCGCCATTGTTAGCGGGCCTGTCAGCACCAGGTCCCCGGTCAAGGTCTCGAAATGATCGGCTAGACGATAGGCTCGGCTGGCCTCATGCTTGATGATCCCTGGCGATTGCTCCGCTTTCGATCGGACCACCTCGCGGGCCCAGACCGACAGGCCGTCAATCATCGCTCGCGCCCTAGCTTCGATCTCGCGATAACGCCAATCAGTGCGGTCAGCCGAATGTGTGAAACGCGCTGGCGCGCGTAGCGTATCGAGATAATCTACGATAAGTGGCGTGTCTTCGAAAACCGTCCCGTTCTCCAACACCAGCACCGGCACCCTGCCAGACGGATGGACATTGAGGATTGGATCATCCGCGACCCTGGTCTTAGTCCAAATAAGCTTCACTTGGTCACCCAAATTCTTTTCGAAAAGAACAATCCGTGTCAAACGTGCATAAGGCGAAGTCGTGGTTCCGTATAATTTCATGGAGAAACTCCGAGAAAGGTTACCGCGCCAAGATGGGCCAACTTAGCATTATGGTGGCGTCGCGCCGAGCCCACCGAGCTCTTTTAGCTCAGATAATTATGGACGGTAAGCAGCATGTCCACGGTCTCTCCATCTGCGGAAAGAGGAAGTTGTAGCCAGTTGGTGATCACGAATTCCATGCCATTAATCAGCATTACGAAGTGGCCAAAGATTGGTCGCCGCTCTATCGCGACTCGGCGCATAATCCCGACCGCAGCACTGGAGTCGAAAAGCGCCTCTTCCTTGTGTTTACCGGTGAAACCACCACCCACATAGCGAGTTTGGCGCGTCCATAGAAATCTGAACCTGAATCCAGAAGGGTCGGATTCGGACCACGAAACATCAATAAGATTGATGAAAGCCACGACCTCGAAGATATCCATCGGGTCGATATCCACGCGGGCCACCACGATGGGCCTAGTGGCAGTTAGGCAGGCCCAGCCAACCTACGCCACCAAAATCAACCAGGCCACTTTCACCGCCGACCAACCGCCAGTTCAACCGACCGTCTATCAACATTGGGTCTTTGTCGGCTCACCATTCATCCTGAATGAAGGCAACGCGCCGTTTCCAAACTACCACAACGTATATGTTGCACCGGCCACGTTCGCGCATTTCGCCAAGACCAGCAGATGGGCCAAGGGAGCTCAAACCGCCAAGGAACTGGTGACCATTCGCCAGAACGATAATGACGAGGCCAGCGCAACCCCAGGGTTCTCGGGACGCGGCTATTAGGAGAGCTAATTCACCAGCCTAGCCTGGATAATTCACCACGTGTAACGTTTTAGGCGGTGGATACGATATAACGCG
>JAPKDN010000015.1 GCA_028822575.1 Alphaproteobacteria bacterium
ATGAAAGAAATGGCGCACCCGACAGGATTCGAACCTGTGACCTCTGCCTTCGGAGGGCAGCGCTCTATCCAGCTGAGCTACGGGTGCAAGTGGGATTAATGTTTAACTCCGGTGAGGCTGGCTGGCAAGGTGTTGTTGGGCTATTTGGCCGTTGCCGGCGCGGGGCAAAAGCCCGGGACCGGATTACCACTCAAGAGATCAGGTCGCCGCTCGTGGCCCGAGGGCAAAGGAGTGTCCGGGTTGATCAGCCATGCGGCAATGTCCCCGATTACGACGTCGCCGGCCAAATCCCGGAACAACATGTGATAGCCACGCGGATACAACGCTACGCGCCAGCGTCGCCCAACTGTGGGTGCCGGCAGACGGGAAAGCATGAGGCAGGTCGGGCGGCGTGGAACGATCTCGTCACGTTCGCCGTACAACACCAGTAACGGAAGGCGAAGGGTCCTGGAGGCGTCTAACGCTCGGTCCATCAGATCAACAAGCCCATCCAACGCGTCGATCCGGGTCGCGCGAATGAACCTAGGGTCACGGCTCAGCGCGCGCAACATTTCTATATTGTCAGACGGCGTGATCTTGATGCCCTGGGGCCGAAGCCGGCCGCCTGGCGCCGCCCCGACCGCCACCGCTAGAAGCCTGCGTTGCCAGCTTGCCATGGTGGTTCGACCCCAAACCGCCGGCGCGGACAGCACGGCCCCATCGATAGTCGGGCGCGCGTCCCCAGCCAACGCCGCCATGATTACCGCCCCCCCCATGCTTTCGCCCAACGCGTGGACAGGAATCATTGGGTGCGCGGCGCGGACCAACCGAACCATCTCGGCCAGATCGCTGCCCATCAGAAGCCCCCCAGCCCACAGGCCTCGTCCCGGCGCGCCACCAAACCCGCGTTGATCATAGGCGTAAAACGCTATGCCCGCGCCGGCGAGTGCGGGACCAAGGTCGTCGAAGGCGCCAGAATGATCGTTGAAGCCATGCAGGGCCACGACCGCCGCCAGGGGCGGGGTCTGCGGCAACCACCTGACGAGAGGGAGCCTGGCCCCGTCGTGCATAATCGCGTGAGTTTTGGTCAGCCGCGGCGGCTGGTGCGTATTTAAGGGTGATTGGACCCTAGGCGCACAGGCCGTAATGGCGAAAGCCAGACCCAGGACCGCCACGACCGCAGCCAATCTCAAGACGTCTAAGACCTTCGATTTGCGCGACATGGGACGCGACCATTCTGACACGTTGAAAATCATGATTTCTGGCGTATCATGAGGTACCTGACGGGTCTACCGAGACGCGTTGGTTGTGGACTCGACCATTTTGGAAATTTTGGCGGATACAGGCGATGGCTAAGCCGACGGAAATTATTCAAAGCAGCACGCGCACGGTCGCCTGTGATGGCGGTGACGAGCCGCTTGGACATCCCCGGGTTTTCCTGACCATTGGAGCCGAGGATGAGATTATGTGCCCGTATTGCTCACGTTTATACCAATATCGGGCGAGCAGTGTGGGCGATGCCGCCGATTAAGTATGCTGCGTCGATCGCGGTCTGTCCTCCGGTCCCGCCCCCATCCAAGGTCCAACATCATCGCCGGAAAGGAGCCGACATGCTCCGAGGCAAGCTAATCCTTTTGATCGTCGCCGGTGGCATTGCCGCTTTTAAGAGTCTGGAACTGGTGCGGCGTCTGCGCGCCCAGGGCGCGTTGGTTCGCGCCGTCTTGACCGAGGCCGGTGCCGAATTCGTCACGCCTTTGAGCCTGCAGGCTTTGACCGAGGATAAGGTCTACCGCGATTTGTTCTCGCTGACCGACGAGTCTGAGATGGGTCATATCCAACTCTCGCGTGACGCGGATCTATTAGTGGTGGTGCCGGCAACTGCTAATCTGTTGGCCAAGATGCGCGGGGGGATATGCGACGATCTCGCCTCAACAGTTTTGCTCGCAACCGATAAGCCTGTACTGGTGGCGCCAGCGATGAATGTTCGGATGTGGCTGCACCCGGCGACGATGGAGAACATGGCGGTGTTAAGCGGGCGCGGCGTGACGGTGATTGGTCCCACTGAGGGGGACATGGCCTGTGGAGAGTTCGGACCTGGCCGGATGGCGGAACCCGAGGAAATAGTAGATGCCATTCAGCGGGTGTTGGGCAAGGCCGGCCCTCTCAGTGGCCGGTCGGCGTTGGTGACGTCCGGTCCAACCCATGAGTCGATCGATCCAGTTCGCTATATCGCTAATCGTTCTTCCGGCAAACAAGGACACGCGATCGCGACAGCTTTGACGGCGCTTGGCGCGACGACAACTTTGGTCACCGGGCCGACCCGCCTGGATGACCCCGTTGGCGTGCGCACCTTGCACATCAAATCAGCGTGCCAGATGCTCGAAGCCTGCACGGCGGCACTCCCTGTAGACATCGCTGTTTGTGCGGCGGCGGTTGCCGACTGGCGAGTGGTGCGCGTGGCGGGGCAAAAACTTAAAAAGGAAAGCAACGCTGGCCCACCGGCTATTGAATTGGCCGAAAATCCGGACATTCTTGCGACGCTGGCTGCCGCCGACACCACCCGGCCGGGGTTGGTGGTTGGATTCGCAGCGGAGACCGAAAATGTGGTGGCGCTCGCGACGGCGAAGCGGACACGCAAGGGCTGCGACTGGATCGTCGCCAATGACGTTAGCCCGGAAACCGGAACTTTCGGTGGTGACGAGAATACGGTTCATCTGGTGACCGAAACCGGTTCCGAGGATTGGCCCCGGATGGGCAAGGATGCGGTCGCAGCGCGTCTTGCCGAGCGTATTTCCCAACATTTCACGGACTGATCGATGTCGAGAATACCCGTTAAGATCAACCGCCTTCTAAATGCCCAAGGCCTTCCATTACCAGCGTATCAGACGACCGGGAGCGCAGGGATGGATCTGGCGGCCGCGGTGTTCGAGCCAATCGAGATCGCACCCGGTGCTCGGACCTTTGTGCCTACGGGGTACCGTTTCGCGATACCCAGCGGCTATGAAGCACAGATCCGGCCCCGATCCGGTTTGGCCCTTAATTACGGCGTAACTGTACTCAACGCGCCGGGCACCGTGGATTCGGATTATCGCGGCGAGGTATCCGTGGTGCTAATCAATCATGGCGCCAATCCGTTCATCGTCAACCGGGGCGATCGGATCGCACAAATTGTTTTCGCAGCGGTGCCGCGCGCAGGTCTCACCGAGGTAAACAACCTGGCGCCCACACCCAGAGGTCCCGGTGCTTATGGCTCCACCGGGACCGGCGCCAACGAAGCCTGAGCAAAGATTAAGGCCTTAGGAACTATAAAAACCCAAGGAAAAACTCGATGGAACTGACCGACGAACAGTTCGAACGCTATGCCCGCCACCTGATTCTTGAAGAAGTGGGTGACGAAGGGCAGGAGAAACTCTTGGCCGCCAGGGTACTCTGTGTCGGCGCCGGCGGCCTTGGTTCGCCAATCCTATTATATCTCGCGGCCGCCGGGATCGGCAAGATCGGCATCATTGATGACGACGAGGTCGATCTCTCGAACCTGCAGCGTCAGATCGTTCACGCCACCACGTCGGTTGGCACGCCAAAAGCAACCTCGGCATCTGAGACCCTCGCGCGGGTCAACCCGACGATCACTATCGTGCCATACAACGACCGTCTAACCCACCAAAATGTCGGGACACTGTTCGCCGACTACGATCTGATCGTCGATGGAACGGACAATTTCGAGACCCGATATCTCATCAACGATGCCGCGTATCTGGCTGGAAAGACTGTGGTCTCCGGTGCGCTGCTAAGGTTTGAGGGGCAGTTGACGACGTTTCGCGGCGGCGTTCCCGGTCACGAGGGCGAGCCGTGTTATCGCTGTTTGTTCCGTGACCCGCCACCATCCAATTCCGTCCCACGCTGCGAGGAAGCCGGTATTCTTGGCGCAGTCGCCGGAGTAATCGGGACACTCCAAGCGACGGAGGTATTGAAAGAACTGATCGGGTTGGGCGACTCGATGTCCGGACACCTGTTGGTCTTCGACGCGATGGGGATGACGTTTCGTAAGATACGTTACAAGCAGAGCCCAAGCTGCCCGCTCTGTGGGGATGAGCCTACAATCACATAGATCTCGGCACCGTAGCGACGCGGCGCAGCCGATAATCGTAATCGTGTCGATCCCTTAACTGCCCTTCAGACGGCTATGATACTCTACAATAGATCAAACTCACTCAGGAACCAGGGACCAGCATGTCCATCGGAACAAGAGATTGGGCCAATTAATTCTAATCAACGGAAGTGGTGTTACCCGGCCCGATGGGCCAAATTGATTCCGCCCCCAATTCCTTACTTTACGAGCGCCTATAAGACGCTTGCTTCTTTTTGAAGCGGGGATGGGAAACGCCAGTTTTCAGAACATCGTCTCGATGACCCGGTCCGGCGGGGTGTGGCCGTCGCTGAAGGTGCGGATGTTGACGATTACCTTCTCACCCATATCGACTCGGCCTTCGAAGGTGGCGGAGCCCATGTGCGGCATCAGGGTGACGTTATCAAGCTCCAGCAGCTCGGGATTGACCATCGGCTCGTGCTCGAACACATCAAGGCCGGCCCCGGCGATATCACGATTGCGCAGCGCCTTAGCGAGCGCCGCTTCATCGATGACCTCGCCACGAGATGTGTTGACGATATAGGCATGTGATTGCATCTGTTCAAGACGGCGCCCAGATATCAAATGATAAGTCGCCGGCGTGTGCGGGCAATTGACCGAGATTATGTCCATGCGTCTTAGCATCTGGTCAAGATTATCCCAATAGGTCGCCTCGAGCTCTCCCTCGACCTCGGGATGCAGACGCTTGCGGTTGTGATAGTGGATCGACAGACCGAAGCCTCGGGCTCGGCGCGCGACCGCCCGCCCAATTCGGCCCATGCCGACAATGCCCAGGCGCTTGCCATGAATACGGTGCCCGAGCATCAATGTCGGGCCCCAGCCAGACCAAGTCCCCGACCGCAACAGACGCTCCCCTTCCACCAGGCGGCGGGGAACCGCAAGGATCAACGCCATGGTCATGTCGGCGGTATCCTCGGTCAGCACCCTCGGCGTGTTGGTGATGGTGATGCCCCGTTTCTTGGCCGCTTGCAGATCAATGTGATCAACGCCAGTCCCGAAGGACGCGATCAGTTTAAGACGGTCGCTCGCAAGCTCCAGGATGCTGGCGTCAATTCGGTCCGTGACGGTGGGTACCAAAACGTCGGCCTCGCTTACGGCCGCTCGCAGCGCCTCTTCATTAAATGGCACGTCGGTGAGATTGAGACGGGTATCGAACAGCTCCATCATCCGGGTTTCTATCGGATCAGGTAACTTTCGCGTAATGATGACCAGCGGTTTTTTCGTCGTCATGAGCGGATTTCCTCGCGGGTCTAAGGTGCCTGGAATGCCCATCGACGGAAATATCAGCCCCATCCCGGCTTGTCCAGTCGAAGCGAAACATAGGATTTTCGTCGAACAAAAAACACAGAGTATAGCGTGATTTTACCTTAAAATGTGGGACATCTAGTGGTATACTGAGAATTCACAAAGAGAATAATCATGCTACGACTGATAAGTCTTTTCTTTTGCCTGCTTGTCCTGTGTCCAGTCTTGTTTCCAATGGTGCCGGTGGCCCTAGCTGCCACGGTAGGCAAGCAAACCGGGCTACCAGTTCCCCGCTATGTATCGCTGCGTTCCGGTGAAGTGAATGTTCGCGCCGGGCCCGGTTCGCGCTACCCGATTGAATGGGTGTTCAAACGCCGCAGCCTTCCAGTCGAGGTCGTGGCGGAGTTCGATACCTGGCGCAAGATTCGTGATTTCGAGGGGACCGAAGGCTGGGTCCATCAAAGCATGCTGTCCGGGCGGCGGATGATT
Source organism: Alphaproteobacteria bacterium (assembly GCA_028822575.1). The sequence goes on from JAPKDN010000015.1 coordinate 5,861, forward strand.
CAGGTCATTGGACAGATTAGAACGCTAAGACGAGACCCCGGCAGCTCCGCCCCGGCGGTTGCTCGCATGGAACCCGGGGTGCTGGGAAACCTGGAGGATTGCCAGCATAAATGGTGTGAAATTCAGGTGTCTGGCCTGTCAGGCTGGGTCAGTCGGGCCCACATCTGGGGCGTCGGTGTTAAAGAGGGACTCAGCGAGTAAGAACCGAGCGCTTTCCTTTCCAAATCTAATCCAGGTCTTTGTTCAGCGACGTGCGGACCGCCCCGGACAGGATAGCCATGTGCCCATAGCGCGGATGTTTGATGCCAAGCATGATTTGGTTCTCTTCCCGCTTTAATGCCGTGGCTTGACTATCATTAAGATTAAAATGGATGAATTGAACCGACGATGCCTTTCCGTCCGCCGTGGTTCGATCCAAGTCGCCTTCAGCGGTTGCGGTAATCTCCTCGCCATTGATCGAGAGAACACAGGTTTCCTCGACGCCGCCGAGACTCGAAAGAACAGTTTTACGTCGGTCGGGGTCGTCGATCTCAAACATCAGTGTCGCGATTAGCTCCCGTCCTTGGGGGATCAGCGGGTTATAAGCGGCGAGTTCGTCGGAGATTTGTTCTTCGCCACCCTTTTCGATGAACAGCATTTCGTGAATTTGCCACCACATTGTGTCGTGGCTTTCGAAATAGAAAGTGGCGTCCGGGCCAACAGCCACCCGGCGATCTCGCTTGATGGATACCATTTCCGCTCGTTTGTCGGCCCGAATGGTACGGTAGGCGTCCATGTCAAGGACATCATCTCGGGTGATCTGCTTCTTAGCCATGAGATCCGCTCCACGCGACAGGTTCATTTTAGGACAGGCGCCGTTCGCCGGTTTTAGTAACCGTAGGCCTTCGCGAAAATTTCTATGGGATGGTCCGCCCGTTTCACGGTCGGCGCCTTACCCTCGACACGTTCCATACCCTGCAGGATATGGTCCGCCGCCAGCGGGCATCCGGACGCAATGTAGGCATTCCCAGCTTTGCTAGCTTGGCGCGCGACAGGTTTACCAATTTTTATCGCGGTCTCGAAATTCTCTTTCATTATGCCCCAGGAACCGCCGTGACCAGAGCAGCGTTCGATCACCGTCATGTCGATTTTGGGAACATAGCGCAACATCTCCGCTGATTTTTGGCCAAAATTCTGAGCGCGACTATGGCAAGCAAGATGCAGGGTCACACCACCGTCAAGGGGGCTAAGCCCTTCGGCAAGACCGTCTGTTTTAGCGAGATTGACAATGTATTCATCAATGTCCTGAGTTGCAGCCGAGAGTGCTTTGACATTCTCATCCTCGGGAACGATAAGCGGCCATTCGAATTTCAGCATAAGCGCGCAGGATGGCGTAAGCGCTATCACGGTCCGCCCCTCATCCACCCAGGCCCGAAGTTCCGCGGCGACCTTGATAGCGGTCTCGGCGACCCGAACAATGTCGCCTTGTTCAAACTGCGGCATGCCACAGCATGACGGATAGACAACCTCCGTATCCACTCCGTTATGCGCCAGAACTTGCCGCGCCGCCGAACCAATCGCTGGATTGTTATAGTTCACGAAGCACGTAGCGTAGATGATCGCCGCGCGCCCGAATCCCGGGGCCCCCGTATTCACCTTTGGTACATCGGCTTTTGCGCGGGTCGTGAAATCGTTCGTATTAAATTGTGGCAACCCAGCGTCGCGGTGAACGCCACAGGTCGATTCGAGAATTGGGCGCGTGAGGGCATTCCCGCGTTTCGACGCCCAGTTCGCAACCGGCGCGACGAAACCAGCGACTTTTCCATTACGATCGGTCTCGGTCAATTGTGCCGCTGCAAAGGGGATTTCCCCCTTGGCGTTCTGCACCGCGCGATAGCGCAACATCAGGTGAGGGAAATCGAGGTTGAATTCATGCGGTGGCACATAGGGGCACTTGGTCATAAAGCACATGTCGCACAATGTGCAGGCGCCGACGACTGGGGTGAAATCAGCGCTATCGACAGTGTCGAGCTCCATCGATTCGGACTCATCAATCAAATCGAAAAGCTTAGGGAAGCTGTCGCACAAATTGAAGCAGCGCCGGCATCCATGACAAATATCGAAAACTCGGCGGAGCTCTTCATCCAGCTTAGCCTCATTCAAAAAATCAGCGTCGCGCCAAGCGATAGGGTCCCGCGTTGGAGCTTCGAGACTGCCTTCTTGCATCGGTGTTCCCTCCCGGCGGCTGGTTGTTGTCACCTAACGGGCACGCACCGACCCAGAGGACCCAGGCTGGGCCCGTTTCACCCCATACAGCCATGGAGTCTAATGTCGTATCGGATTTAGGTCGCTGAACGATGCTCAAAAGATAGATACTATCGCTCCAGGGCTCTCCTGTAATCGTCGCGACATATTGCCGCCACGATCACGGAGAACGTTGTCCTTGCGGACTATTCCATCGTGTCCAAAGCTTTTTGGAAACGGCCCGCGTGGCTACGCTCCGCTTTTGCCAAGGTTTCGAACCAATCAGCTATTTCGTCGAAGCCTTCATGGCGCGCGGTCTTGGCCATCCCGGGATACATGTCTGTGTACTCGTGGGTCTCACCAGCAATGGCGGCCTTGAGGTTATCGTCTGTGCCGCCAATCGGCTTTCCGGTCGCCGGGTCGCCGGTCTCTTCAAGAAATTCAAGATGACCGTGCGCATGCCCGGTCTCGCCTTCGGCCGTCGAACGAAAAACCGCCGCCACGTCGTTATGGCCTTCGATATCCGCCTTTTGAGCAAAATACAGATAACGCCTATTCGCCTGAGATTCGCCAGCAAACGCCGCCTTGAGATTTTCTTCGGTCTTAGAGTCCTTGAGGCCCGCCATTTTGGTCTCCCTATTCAAACTTTATAACGCCCATGCCGCCATCGATCCATTCGCCGACGCACTGTAGCTGCAGATGCGTGAAGTTATAGAAACTTCGGAGAGGACCCGTCAAGGCAATTTAGAATGGTTCGAAAAACCACTTTAACACATTGTTAAATAACCCTTAGTTTAATGACCGTCCGAACGAAGTCTAACCACGACGTCGATCCTGTGAACCGTGTAGCCTTCTGGAATTTCCGGTAGCGAATCCAGGTTCACTAGATCGCCGGGAATGTCCAGCAATTGGCCGTTTGTCTCATTGTAAAGGTGATGATGGTCGCTAACATTTGTGTCGAAATAAGCCCGCCCCGCCTCGACAACTACTTCGCGAACCAGGCCTGCGGCAAGTAATTGATGTAAGGTATTGTAAACGGTCGCCAACGAAATCGTGGCGCCTTCAAGCTCGGCTTCCGAATGCAATTGCTCAGCTGTGACGTGGCGATCGCCGTGCTCGAACAGGACTTGGGTCAATAAGAGACGTTGTCGCGTGGGCCGCAATCCCGCACGATCCAAAATAGACGTCGCCTTCTCCCGCGACCTGCACGAGGCGTCAGCCATAATCACTCCAATCCCAGCTCAGGTTCCATTTGTCCGCATGATTATCAAAAATCAGAAACCACGAAGTCTTGTCAAGTATGTGATGTCGAGCGGGGATGATCGGGCCGAATTAATCCGCCTATAAGCGTGCAGGAAAGAGAAGGTCTTGGCGACACTCCCGTAAGTGTGTTTTTCTAGAGGTCTGAGCCCCCGCGCGGTGCTACAAGTCACCTCCAGGGTCGTTAGTTTTTGTGATGATCGTTCTCTGAGGATTTGTGATAAGTGACGTCTCAACGAGCTTCAAGTTTCAGTTACGACGACCTGATTGAGTGCGCCCAGGGGCGGCTTTTCGGACCGGGTAACCCACAATTGCCGATGCCCCCGATGCTGATGTGCGACCGCATCACCAACATTAGTGAAAGCGGAGGCGCCAACGGCAAGGGCCAGATCGAGGCGGAGTTTGATATCAAACCGGATCTCTGGTTCTTCAAATGCCATTTCGAGGGCGATCCGGTGATGCCTGGTTGCCTCGGGATGGATGCGCTATGGCAATTGGTGGGCTTCTCTCTGGGCTGGCTCGGTGGCCAGGGCTCTGGGCGAGCGATATCGGTGGGGGAGGTAAAGTTCATCGGCCAGGTTCTCCCAACTGCCAAGAAGCTGAAATTCCAACTAGACATGAAACGAGTGATCATGCGCCAGCTATGCATTGGAATCGCCGACGGGGTGGTTCTTTGCGATGGCGAGTCGGTTTTCGAGGCCAAGGACATCCGCGTTGGGCTGTTCAAGAACCCTGCCATTGCTGAGGGAGCGAACTGATGCGCCGGGTCGTTGTCACAGGATTGGGCGTGGTATCCAGCATTGGAAACAACGCCGAGGAGGTCACGGCGTCGCTGCGGGAAGGCCGCTCGGGCATCACCCATAGCGATGAATACCGAGACATGGGCTTTCGTAGCCATTTGTTCGGATCCTTGAAACTCACGCCAAGTGATCACATCGATCGAAAATTACTCAGGTTTATGGGTAATGGGGCTGCCTATACCTATATTGCGATGGATGAGGCGATAGCCGACGCGGGATTGGAATCCGCTGACGTCAGCGATCCGATGACCGGATTGATTGTTGGGTCCGGGGGGCCGTCGACCTCCAACATGATGGCCGCCTTTGATCTGGCCCGGGAGAAGGGGCCCAAACGCGTCGGCCCGTATATGGTGCCTCGCGTGATGTCCAGTACGGTCTCCGCGACCCTCGCCACGTCTTTTAGAATCAAGGGTCTCAGTTATTCGATCAGTTCGGCTTGTTCGACCAGTTCGCACTGCATCGGCAACGCCTTCGAAATGATCCAGCTTGGCAAGCAAGACGTCATGTTCGCCGGCGGTGGCGAGGAACTGCACTGGTCGCTTTCGGTGTTATTCGACGCGATGGGCGCCTTGTCCTCAAAGTATAACGACAATCCGACCAAGGCATCGCGGGCCTATGACGCGGATCGTGACGGGTTCGTGATCGCGGGCGGCGGCGGTGTTGTCGTGCTTGAGGAATTGGAGCGCGCGAAGGCGCGTGGCGCGAATATCTACGCAGAATTGGTCGGCTATGGCGCGACGTCGGACGGCGCCGACATGGTTCAGCCGTCGGGCGAGGGCGCAGTCCGCTGCATGAATATGGCGCTGCGAGGGATCGAGGATCCGGTGGATTACATCAACACGCACGGCACTAGCACCCCGATCGGAGATACCAAGGAACTCGAAGCGATCACGGAGGTTTTCTCCCAGCGAAACGCCATTCCGGCGATCAGTTCAACCAAGTCCTTGTCCGGGCATTCCCAGGGCGCCGCCGGTGTTCATGAGGCGATCTATACCTTATTGATGATGAAGAACAATTTCCTAGCGGCCTCGGCGAATATCGAGACGCTCGACCCGGGCGCGGCCGGGATGCCAATTCTGCTTGATCGTCAGGACGACGTTAAAATCAATCTCGCGATGTCCAATAGCTTTGGATTCGGCGGCACCAACTCGGTGTTGGCGTTTCGTGCTCATGATTGATCATGGCCCGTTCTTCCCCGTTGGAACTTTGATTGGGAGTATCACTTAACGATGACCGAAACACGGGCATCGCATGGTGGCCTGATGGCGGGTCGAAAAGGCCTGATCATGGGAGTTGCGAATGATCGGTCGATCGCCTGGGGCATCGCCTCCGCGCTCGCAGCCCAAGGCGCCGAGCTTGCGTTCACCTATCAAAGTGACTCTATCGCCCGGCGGGTGACACCGCTGGCTGAGTCGGTTGGCTCATCGCTTGTGCTTGAATGCGATGTTTCGGACGATGGCCAGCTGGATACATTATTCGCGGATTTGGCGCGTGAGTGGGGTGAATTGGACTTCGTGGTCCATGCCATCGCCTATTCGGACAAATCGGAACTCAAGGGGCGCTATGTTGATACGTCCCGGGAGAATTTTCGCAATACGTTGGATATTTCCTGCTTCTCCTTCACTAATGTGGCGCGACGCGCCGCGGCGATGATGAAGGACGGTGGGAGCATGATCACGCTCAGCTATCTCGGCTCGGTCCGGACCATTCCGAACTATAATGTCATGGGGATCGCCAAGGCGGCGCTGGAAGCTAGCGTGCGTTATATCGCGACTGATGTTGGTGGCCGGGGAATTCGCGTCAACGCCTTGTCTCCCGGCCCGATGCGGACCTTGGCGGGCTCGGCGATCGCGGACGCTCGCTATGTTTACCGATATTCCGAAACCAACTCTCCGCTGGCGCGGAATATAGATCTCGAGGAAGTCGGAAACGCGGCCTTGTTCCTGTTGAGTGATCTTTCTTCCGGCATGACCGGCGAGGTTCACTATGTTGACGGTGGCCTTCGTGTTGTAGGAATACCCAAGCCAAGGCCCGCCGGATCATAGACAAGCCGGGAAGGTTATATTTCTCGAGATGAGGCCACTTTCAAGCGGCTGGTTCCAACAATAGGCCCGGATCGTCGGTGATGATCGCGTCCACGCCCCAGGCGAATAGATCCGACGCGCGTCGCGGGTCGTTGACCGTATAGGGAAAAATCAGTAATCCCTCGGCCTTGATCGCCCGCACGGTTTCCGACGCATCAAGCAATCCAGCGCTGGGATGCAGTGAAATACAGCCGAGGCGTCGAACCTCCTCACGCCAGTCAGGGCGCCATGCCGATATCAGAAGGCCACGAGGCCAATTGGCTCCCTCGTCCCGCAAGGTTTCCAGCGCCTCTATTTTGAAACTCGAAAACACAATTGATCCCGCGAGCGCCTTGTCCTCAACGTCAAGAACGGTATCAAGCATCGTCAACGCGGCAATCGCAGTCTCGTGCTCTTCCCCTGGGTTCGGCTTTATCTCGATATTCATGCCGAGGCCAAGGTCCCGGCAAAGGGTGATGGTCTCTTCTAATGTAGGGATAACCTCACCCTGAAAATCCGGCCCAAACCATCTCCCAGCGTCGAAACCTTGCAACCTCGTGGCAGTATGGGCCGAGACCGGCCCCTTGCCATCGCTCGTGCGTTCCAGCGTATCGTCATGAAAAATGATTGGAACGCCATCGGCGGAAAGACGGGCGTCGAACTCAATCCAATCGGCACCATCGATCGCGGCGCGTTGGAACGAGGCAAGAGTATTTTCCGGCGCCACGGCCATGGCGCCACGGTGCCCAATCAAACGGGGTGGTTTGGAAGATGCACCGCCACCAGGTCCGAATCTGTAACCTGGTGGCGTTCTGTTTTGTCTTATTGTCATGGCCAGCCGAAAATCAAGCGTCGGCGGCGGCCTCTTCCTTGCCTTCCAGGTCCTCACCGGTTTCCTGGTCGACGGTCTTCATGCTCAGCTTCACCTTGCCGCGGTCATCGAAGCCGATGACCTTGACCTTGACCGCATCGCCCATGTTGACAACATCGGTGGTCTTGTTGACCCGACCTGGCATCAGTTCACTGATATGGACCAGGCCGTCGCGCGGGCCAAGGAAGTTGACGAAGGCGCCAAAGTCGACGGTCTTGACGACCTTGCCGTTGTAAATGACCCCGATCTCCGGCTCGGCGACGATGGACCGGATCCAGTCGATCGCGGCCTGACCGGCGTCGCTGTCGACTGCCGCCACCTTGACGACACCATCGTCATCGATGTCGATCTTGGCGCCGGTGACCTCGCAGATTTCGCGAATGACCTTACCGCCTGGGCCGATGATGTCACGGATCTTGTCTTTGTTGATCTGCATGGTCGTCACTCTGGGCGCGTGATCGGAAACGCCTTCGCGACCGCTGGTGATGGCTTTTTCCATCTCACCCAGAATGTGGAGCCGACCGTCACGGGCCTGATCCAGGGCAATTTTCATGATCTCTTCGGTGATCGAGGTGATCTTGATGTCCATCTGCAGAGAAGTGATGCCTTGATCGGTTCCAGCGACCTTGAAGTCCATGTCTCCAAGATGATCCTCGTCACCAAGGATATCCGACAGAACCGCGAAGCGATCACCGTCCTTGATCAAGCCCATGGCGATACCCGCGCAAGGATGCTTGAGCGGAACACCGGCGTCCATCAGGGACATCGACGTGCCACAAACCGTCGCCATCGAGGAAGAGCCGTTCGACTCAGTAACCTCGGAAACCACCCGCAATGTATAGGGGAAGTCTTCCTTGGCCGGGATCAAAGGCTTCATCGCCCGCCAGGCCAGCTTGCCATGGCCGATTTCACGGCGGCCAGGGCCAAACATGCGACCCGCTTCACCGACCGAATAGGGCGGGAAGTTGTAATGCAGCATGAAGTGCTCACGATACTCACCCTCAAGCGCGTCGATGATCTGCTCGTCCTGGCCGGTACCAAGAGTGGTAACGACAAGCGCTTGGGTCTCGCCGCGCGTGAACAGAGCGGAGCCGTGGGCCCGCGGCAAAACGCCAACTTCGCCGACGATCGGGCGAACCGTTTTGGTGTCCCGGCCATCGATGCGTTTACCGGTATCGAGGATCGAACCGCGAACAATCTCGGACTCAAGGGCTTTCAAGACTTCCTTGCCGACGTTTAATTCCGCGTCGGTTTCGAGAAGCTCCATGCCCTTCTTCTTGGCGGCGGCAACCAGGTCCTGACGTTTGGCCTTGTCGGCAACCTGATAGGCGGCCTGAAGATCACCGGTAATCGCGGCCGAAAGCTTTTTCTTCACACTTTCGATTTCAGGTGCCGGGGCCGGCACGTCACGAGGTTCCTTGGCGCAAGCCTCGGCCAACTCGATGATCGCATTGATCACCTCCTGACAGGCCTTGTGGCCGAAGTTAACCGCGCCAAGCATCACGTCCTCGGACAGGTTATTAGCCTGCGACTCAACCATCAACACACCTTCATTGGTGCCGGCCATCAACAAATCAAGCTCCGAGGTCGGAACTTCCTGCTGGCCCGGGTTGAGGATATACGCTCCATCCTTGTATCCGACGCGGCAGCCCCCGATTGGGCCAAGGAAGGGCAAGCCTGAAATCGTCAGGGCGGCGGAGGCGCCGATCATGGCGACCACGTCCGGATCATTCTCGAGATCATGACTGAGAACGGTACAGATAACCTGGGTTTCACACTTGAAGCCCTTGACGAAGAGTGGCCGAATTGGGCGGTCGATCAGACGCGAGACAAGAGTTTCCTTCTCGGTCGGACGTCCTTCGCGCTTGAAAAAACCACCCGGAATTTTACCGGCGGCGAAGGTCTTTTCCTGGTAGTTGACGGTCAGCGGAAAGAAATCAAGACCCGGTTTTGGGGTCCTGGCGCCGACAGCCGTACAGAGCACGGTGGTTTCGCCGAGGCTTGCCATCACGGCGCCATCGGCCTGGCGGGCGATTTTACCCGTTTCCAGGACAAGCTTGCGTCCGCCCCAATTAAGTTCCTTACGATATACTTCAAACATTCCTACTATTTCCCTACATCCAGGTCGCACCGGTCGAACCACACGAAACGAAAAGGCAAATTGCCGCGCCGCGTCGGCCCTGTAGGCCGCGCGCAGCACGTTAACGCGTGGTCAAGCTAAAGAAACTGCGTCACGCCAAATGCGAACACACATCGGTTGTGTGCGACCCTACGGTTTCCATATCCTTCTCAAGCGCGCCCTCAATGACATGGAACGCATGCCGGGTCAAACAGTGTTTGACACGATTCGGCACACGCGACCATGGCTGAAGATCAGCACGGAAACGTTTGAGTGTTTAATTTGTTGGACTAGTGGACGGCGCCTTGTTAACGGCGCAGTCCAAGGCTCTTGATGGTCTCGGCATAACGCTCTTCACTACGAGAGCGCAGATAATCGAGCAGGCGTCGACGCTGTCCAACCATGATCAGCAATCCACGGCGGGAATGAAAATCCTTCTTGTGGATCTTCAAGTGCTCCGTGAGGTTGGAGATCCTCGTCGTCAGGATCGCGCACTGCACTTCAGGCGAACCGGTATCTCCTTCAACGCGACCGTACTGTTTGATCAGTTCGGCCTTTCTTTCTGGGGTAATCGACATCAGATACTCCACTTTTATCAGAGGTTGAGGACGCGAACCGGGCACACACATCCACCTTGGATACGCGAGATCGCGACGGGTATCCCCGAAGAAATCGCACAGAGCGTATCGCCCTCGCGAAGACTTCCAAGACGATCTCGATCGGACGCCCGGAATACCGGAACCGTTTGACCGCGTCGCAACCTGTTCGCTTCATCGTCCGTGAGAGGCATGGCCGGGATGCCGTCTAGCGCAGTCTCCACGGGCAATAGGTGTTCGAAAGCGGCGGGACTATGCGCCAACGCTTGGATCGAATCCAGCGAAATCGCATTGCTTTCCTGGAATGGACCAACCCGCATACGGCGAAGGGCCGAGATATGTCCGACGGTGCCAACAGCGATCGCCAAATCACGGGCCAACGCACGCATATAGGCACCTTTACCGCTGGTAACCAGGAAAGCGGCATGGTCGGGATCAATGATCTCGGCCAAGGTAAAAGACTCGATCAGGATGTCCCGCGCGGACAGTTCGACAGGTTGGTCGTTGCGGGCGAGATCATAAGCCCTCTGCCCCTGTATCTTAATGGCGGAATATCGGGGGGGGACCTGTTGAATAATACCGACGAAATCAGCCAATACTTTTTTGATAGAAGCACTGTCGGGGCGGACGCCTACGGTCCGGATTACCGCGCCCTCGCAATCATCGGTGTCACGCTCCTCGCCCCATTGGACCTCGAACCGATAGTCCTTGTTGGCATCCATGGCATAGGGAATTGTTTTCGTCGCCTCGCCAAGAGCGATTGGCAGAACCCCTGTCGCTAATGGGTCTAAGGTTCCCGAATGCCCAGCTTTCGCGGCGTCAAACACCCGACGAACAACATTCACCGCGTGGGTCGACGTAACGCCACTGGGCTTATCCAGGATTATCCAACCATTGACCGGGTTGCCACGCCGTCTACGCGCCATCTTCCGTCTCCTCGGTATCCGAGCGGCCGGGGAGATCGTCGTCCTGGTCCGCATTGGTATCCGCCTCGGCAAGGCCCAATCCATGGAGCAGGGAGTTTATATGCGCCGAGGAATCAAACGCCGTATCGATACTGAACATCAAGCGTGGGACATGACGTAATTCGACCCGCCGCGCGATTTGGCCTCGTAGAAAGGGCGCGGCTCGGGCCAGCCCAGCGATAACGGTCTCACGACCGACGCCGCCAAGAGGCATTACGTAAACCATCGCCGTTTTTAAATCTGGGCTTGTTGAAATCTCGGTGACGGTGATTGCAAGCCCGGCTATATCAGGATCTCGAAGTTCAACCCGCTCGAAAATTTCTACCAGCGCCTTCCGCAAGACCTCTCCAACCCTGAGTTGGCGATGGCTGGGAACGTCATCTCGCCGGACCGACTTGTCCGTCTTGGAATGTGCCATGGTGAGGATCGTTCCGAGCGCGAATTACGGCGCGGCGCTTGCCTGTTGTACCGATTCCAGAGTGCGGGCGACTTCTTTGATTTCAAAGCACTCTATAAAGTCCCCAACTTGGAGATCGTTATAGTTCTCGAACCCGGCACCACACTCGTACCCTTCCCGAGCCTCACGAACCTCTTCCTTGAAACGACGGAGCGTCTTCAGAGACCCTTCGTGGATCACGACGTTGTCGCGTAGCAACCGAACCTGGGCACCTCGACGAATATTGCCCTCGGTG
>JAPKDN010000484.1 GCA_028822575.1 Alphaproteobacteria bacterium
ATCAGGACTAGGCCCTCGAATGCCAGGACCGGCGCCAACGACATGTCTAAGACCAAGGTAATCACGGTCCCTGAAGCAGGCAGACATCAGAACTTCGCCGAGATGGGAGCGGACGGAGGGGGTGACGTCAAAAAACTTATCGCGATGGTGCGCTTCGTGGAACCGCCGGAGCGCCGGGACCACGTGGTTGGCGCGATGCCACCGTTAGATCAAAAAACCCAGAATCAGAATGTCGACGGTGATTGGAAGCAAACCCGTGAACCCGTTGTAGCGCCAATCAAGCGCACTATCGGTCGCCCAGCATCCCAATGGGACGGTAACGGCCAGGGACGGGCCGATTTTGAGGCCCCTTAGCCCGGCGTTACACAGCACCAGGGATCAGCTGCCCAAGCGTCCAGCCACGAGGGCCAAGCGCTCGCCAAAAAAGGAGCACTAGCCAATTACCGACCACCATGCCTCTGCACTGAAGAGGCGCCTGGGTAGTGTCATCCATAGTCAAGATATGGCAGACTCGGCTGAATAATCACACTCGCTGGGTCGTGAGTTGTAAGCCCTGGGTCATAGTAAACGGAGCCGACGGAAATGACCAAGCAACCCATCAGCCCCCTTGTCGGGGTTTCCGCCTGTCGAATTGCGGGGGATATACATCCCTTTCACCGGGTCGGCGAAAAATATCTGATGGGCGTGGTCGACCCTGGCGGATGTACGCCCATCATTCTGCCGGTACTGGCCGAGGTGGATATGGTCGATGTTTACGCGGATCGAATCGACGGTCTGTTGTTGACCGGCGGGGCCGCAAATATTGAACCACATAATTATGATGGATCCGAGAGCGTCAAGGGGACCAAGCATGACCCACATCGCGATTCGACAATGTTACCCTTGATCCGCCGCTGCGTTAAACGGGGCGTGCCGGTGCTTGGCCTGTGTCTCGGTCTACAAGAAATCAACGTCGCCTTTGGCGGCACCTTGCATCAGCGTGTTTTTGACCTCGCCGACAAATTTGACCACCGGATGCGAAGAGACGTTGATGATCATTCGCGCCGCTATCGCCCAGCCCATGATATCCAGATCACGCCTGGTAGGCTGCTGTGCGAGATCGTCGGCCAAGACAACGTGCTGGTGAACTCACTGCATGCCCAAGGCATCGACCGGCCTGGAGATCGCGTCCAGGTCGAAGCGGTGGCGGCCGATGGCATCATCGAGGCGATCAGCATCAAGAACGCTCCCGGTTTCACGCTGGGTGTGCAATGGCATCCAGAATGGCCACGCCCGGTCAAGGACCATAACGCCAAGATCTTCGAGGCGTTCGGGGACGCCTGCCGCGTCTATGCGACGGCGCGCGCCAGATCGATGTAAAGCCTCAACGCTTAATGATGCTCTGGGCACCAGACGCGAAGCCTCAATAGTGTTCTTCCCCCGTCGCACCAGCGATAGCTGAGGCTAACCGGTTCACGAAGAGACCCGGTGTCATCGTTTATCCCCAGCTTTTCCTGGGGCAACACAAGAGTGCGGTTTCGACCAGGGGCCGAACGACAAGCTCCATAAGCTAAGCCACCCGGTCACCCTTCTTGATCGTCGCGGCCCGGTTATCAACACCTGGCAGCATCTTCGCCGGGTCCCGCGTAACCACGATGTCGATCACCGTCGGCGAGCCCTTGTGGGCGAGGCCGGCGGCAATGGCGGCAGCGACCTGGTCTGGGTGTTCGACCCGAATACCGTTACAACCCAAAGCATTGGCCGCGTTGGCATAATTGGTCTCGGCCAGATCGCTGGACTGATATGCGCCCTCGCCATACATCAAATGTTGCAGCGCCTTCACGTAACCGGACGCCGCGTTGTTCACCACGATTATGGTGAAATCGAGCCCCATGCGCCGCGCCGTCTCCAGCTCTCCCAGGGTCATGTTGAACCCACCATCACCAGTAAGCGCCACTACAGGCCCCACCTCCGCCAGCGCCGCACCCATGGCGCCAGGCAGCCCATAGCCGATGGACGCGAATCCACGATCAGGGAGAAATCCCCGTCCGGCGCGCTTGGTATCGAACAACAACCCGCCCCAATGCGCCGCAAAGCCTCCATCGGCGACCAGTATCGCGTCCGCTGGCAGGCCCTTATTTAACTCGTGCATCAGTCGCGCCATGTTCACCGGTACTTCTTTCGACGTCAGCCGACCATCGACCGAAACCCGCCAATCCGCCATCCGCTTGGCAACATCGGCGGCGAACGAGGTCCGCATCGATCTCTGGCGTGCCGCATCATCGGACATCGCCGCATGCAGATCCTTGATTCCCTCACGGGCGTCTCCCCACATCGGGACATCCGGCTTAAGCGTGCGACCAATCTCCTCGGCGACCACCTCCAGATGAATGATCGGCTTGCCGGCCGGCGGCAGGGTGAAACGTTTGGTGGCGATTTCCCCAAGCTTGCAGCCGATCACCAACAGACAATCGCTGTCTTCCATAATACCATTAGCGATCCGGTCATAGCGCCCGAACAGGCCCGCGTTCAGAGGGTTCGTGCAGGCAATCGCGCCCTTGCCCGTCATGGTATGGGCGACGGGAATCGCGAAAGCCTCGGCAAAAGCCTCAAGGGTCTCGTTGGCACCGGAGAGGTGCACGCCGCCACCGGCCAGGACCATCGGCTTCTTCGCCTTCGACAGTAGAGAGACCGCAGACTCGATTGCGTCCGACGATGGTCGGGCGCGGAGGCTTGGAGCAGATTGATGAGCTTGCGGGACATCAAGCTCGTCAGGGTCGAACGGGAAGGTGCCATGGCAAATATCCTCAGGCACGTCCAACACGACTGGGCCAGGCCGTCCGGTGGTCGCGACCTGAAACGCTCGCCGCACGAGTTCCGGCAACCGCTCGATCATCTCGACTCGGATCACTTCCTTGCATGCTGGCGCCAGTATGTCCAACTGTCGGCTTTCCTGGGTCATGTTCTTCCAGGAATGCAGACGGTGGCTGTCACCAACGATGGCAACTATGGGAGTCCCGGCGTTCAACGCCTCGATCAGACCGGTCACAAGATTTGTCGCCCCCGGCCCCAATGTCGCGTCGACCACGCCAACCCGACCGGTTACCTTGGCATAGGCATCGGCGGCGAAGGTGCCACAACGCTCGTCATTGATCAGCGAATGCATCAACCCAAGCCGCCGTGCCGCGTCATAAAAGGGGAGCAATTGAAACCCACCCATGCCGAACATAGGCCCAATCCCCTGGGCACGAAGCAGCCTCGCCAGTGCTTCGCCGCCGGTCATCTCATTGGTTTCGGCCATGGTCGGGTCTCCCGTGGGGCGCGTGATAGCATTGGTTCACACATTAACGCGGGAGGGTCAGGCTCGCAAAGGATTGGGGGCGTTGACGACGCGTGATCACGCACTCGAAGTTAAACACTGACCTATAATCGTAAAGGGTCCCGGCGCAGGCTGGGACCCACTCAGCTGCTGTTGACAGCTTGATGGGTGATTAGAGGCAATTTTCCCATATATAGACGTGATAAGCTATGGACCCGGGCCAAGGTTCGGCAGAATGGGTTCCAGCTTTAGGCGGGATGGCAGCGGTTTTTTT
>JAPKDN010000485.1 GCA_028822575.1 Alphaproteobacteria bacterium
CAACGGCCGTCGTCGGTGAGATATCGGTCCAGCATCAGATCCACTGCGCCGAGCAGGGAAACCTCGGCGGAACTGTTTGGAAACACGGCGAGCGCCTTTATCAGTTCGAGCAGCGGCCAGATCCTCTTGGTCGACATGAGAACGCCGCCATCACGACGGTCTACCTCATCGAACACACCGCCATGGTTTTGATCCCAGCCACTGGAAAGCCCGCACGCCAGGATCGGCATGGCCATTTCGCGATAACTCGTTTCGCCAAGGATTCGGCTGGCCCAATCCAACAGCCAGGCCCATTCGAAATGGTGCCCCGGCTCCACCCTGTGCCCATCGGTCCCGTGCGGCGCGAAATCCGGACCCAGGTGTTCCAACACCACCGCATTGCCCGCATCGTGGAAGGCACCCCGGAAAAGCTCGAGCAAACGCCTGGCCAAATCAGCCTCCGCCTCACCCTGGCCCTTCCCCGCCAGTGAAAGAGCAGCTTCCAGGAGGTGCATATGCGGATTTTGGCTACGTCGCTCAGGCACGAGATCTTCGAAGGTCCGGCTCATGCGATCCGAAAAAGAGCCATCGGCCCGCCGAAAATGGCCATCCAAAACCTCTCGGGTGCGATCTAACCACACCGCCGCCTGGTCTCGTTCCAAGGCATCGCGATAGGTTCCAAGGCCGAAGAGCGCGAAGGCATGGGCGTAGAGATCCTTGTCGAACCCACTCGCCTTTCCAACGAGGTCAACTTTCTCGATCCAACCACCATGCTCATAGTCCCAGAAACGCTCCGTCATATACTCAAAGATCCGGTCGGCATGGGCGCTCAGCACCCTGTCTCCAGTGACCGACGCCCAGGTTGAAAACACATAGATCTGACGGGCATGGACCATCACGCGGCGAAACGGCGTACCGTGATCGGTGCCCTCAGGCGTCAAGCGCTCGATCAAGCCGCCGCGTGTCCAGTCCCACCCATGTTTGATCATGAACGGCAGACCTTGGCCGACGAATCGATTCCGCAATTCCCTTACTCTGTCGCCAAGACGTTCGTCGGTCACCACAGTTTGCCCATTCAATATTTCGGCTTGTCGCCAAAAAATTTCGCTGGACGTTACGGTAGTCCTTGCGCGCCCGCAACGCACCGCGCATTTTTCATCTCAACAGGCAAACCACCGCGATCCAGCTCCTTTCATAAATCCGTCGTGCTAGTTGTGCTGGGAGACACTTCAGATGAGTAAAACCAGAATAGCACTCGTCGGACTAGGTGTGATCGGACGCAAGCACGCGTTGGCAATGGCCGCCAGTTCCACCATCGAGTTGACGGCGGTGGTCGACGCAAATCCCCGGGCCGCAGAACTGGCGGCGGAACATGGCACGGCCTTCCATACGTCGCTGGAGGAATTGTTTGATAGAACACAGGTTGACGGGGTTCTGCTGGCGACGCCAAACGTCATGCACGCCAGCCAGGGTATCGCTTGTGTCGAGCGCGGATTGCATGTGCTGGTAGAGAAACCTTTCGCCACCAATATCGACGAGGCCAAGACCCTGGTCGCGGCGGGTAAAAAGCACAACATCCCGGTTCTCGCGGGCCACTACCGGCGCTTCAACACCCAAGTCGAGACCGCCCGCGACATCGTACGATCTGGCGCGATTGGTAACCTGGTCGGCGTATCGGCGATCTGGGCGATGAAAAAGCATGACGAATATTACGACGTAACCTGGCGCACTGAGCCCGGCAGCGGGCCGATCTTGACCAACCTGATCCATGACGTTGATTGCCTGCGCTGGATCTGTGGCGAGATCATCTCGGTCACCGCGCAGGCGTCAAACCACACCCGCCGCCATGCTGTCGAAGACACTGCGGCGATCACGTTCGGCTTTGAGAACGGCGCGCTTGGCACGGTCCTGCTCTCGGACGCCGCGCCAAGCCCTTGGGCCTTCGAGGCATCGACGACAGAGAACGCAGATTTCTTCCATATGGATGATTGCTGTTATCGCTTCATGGGCACCAAGGGATGTTTTGATTTCCCGTTGATGCGGATCTGGAGCTTCCCCGCAAACGTTCCCCAACGCTGGGACTATCCGATGGTGAGAACCCACAAGCCAGTCGGCCCCGGCCTGCCGCTAAACGCCCAGGTGGAGCATTTCGGGCGTGTCATCCGGGGCGAGGAAGAACCACGCACCAGCGGCGCCGACGGCGCGCGCACCCTCGCCGCCACCTTGGCCGTCATCGAAGCTTCACAATCCGGCACGACAATCGTCCCGGCGGCGATCGAGGATTGAGCCGGTGGCGGATTCTCTTGAGTATTGCTCCGTCCGCAAGAGTGGCGACGTTACCACCGTGACCATGGAGCGTCCCTAAATGATGAACGCCTAGCATCGCTCGGCTCATCAGGAATTATCCAGAGTCTTCGTTGCCTTCACGGCGCATACGCAGGCCTGGTTCAAAGTGATTACCGGGGCAGGCGACCGCGCGTTCTGCGCCGGCTCGGACCTCAAAAATATTTTGGAGACCGGTGACGAGTATACCCCGGCCAAAGGCTTCACCGGCCTCACCAATCTCCTTGATCTGGCGAAACCGGTGATCGCCCAAGTCAATGGCGTCGCGATTGGTGGTGGCTTCAAAACAGTGCTCCCGGCGGATCCTGTGGTCGCCACCGAGCATATGAGCTTTGGCTTTCCAGAACTCCGGGTTGGGCTGGCGGCGACCGGCGGCGGCGGGGTGCAGCGGTTCACCCGGCAAATACAGCTGAAGCAGGCCTTGTATCTGCGCCTGACCGGCAGGGTATTCGGCGCCACCGATGCCCTCGCCCTCGCCCTCGGGATCATCAACGAGATTGTACCGGAAGAAAGTCTCACGGCCGCGACCAACCGCCTAGTGCCTCAACCCTGGAGAGCGTGCCGCTTGCGATCCGGGCGACCAAACAGGCGGCGATCGATGGCCTCGCCATGCCCCTTGCCGAGGCCATGGCCACGCGCCATCCGGCGGTTGACGCGATGGAGGCTAGCGCCGGCGCGCGCGAGGGCCCACTGGCCTTCTCCGAGAAACATAAACCCAATTGGACCGGGATCTAAGTGACCATGGGAAATTCAAATTTTAACCTCTCAGGCAAGGTAGCCCTTGTGACCGGTGGCAATGGCGGCATCGGTCTCGGCATGGCCTAGGCGATGGCCAAGACCAGCGCCAATATCTGTATCTGGGGCACCAACACGGCCAAGAACGCCACCGCCTTAGGACATTGTTGGTCCATGGTGAGAAAGCCCTGGCGCTCATCTGCGATGTCTCAGAAAAAGCCCAAGTCGATGCCTGTTTCGCGACCACACTGGAGCCCATGGGCCGGGTCGACGGTGTCTTTGCCAATGCCGGGATGTCGGGACGGGAAAAATCCTTCCTCGACATCACAGAGGAGAAATGGTGCCGGATGCTCGCCGTCAATCTGGACGGCGTATTCTTCACCTATTAGGCGGTGCTGCGGCACATGGTCGAGAGAGCAGAAACTGGCGACCCGGGCGGCCGGTTGGTGACGACATCCTCTATGGCGTCGATTTCCGACGCGGCGCGAACGAGCATTACGCAGCCACCAAG
>JAPKDN010000486.1 GCA_028822575.1 Alphaproteobacteria bacterium
CCTCATTTACCTGGAGCGCCGAGCCATGGATCGCCCTTGGTGATGGGAGATCAGGGCCGGACCGCGAAACGCCGGTTGCTGGCGCTGGATCTCGTTTTTACCGACTGTCCCAGGACCGGACAAGCAAAGTCGGCCCAGATACCCGCGCTTCAGTATGTTGTCCACCCCTTGCCACCGCGATCGTATTTCACGCTGGCCACCCGCGAAACCCAACGCCAGCCTCGGTTTCGCGGAGCTGAGCTGGTCATACGCCGTCTGGCACCGCGCCACGGTCGCGCAATCATCGCCCATTGGATAACATCGCGGCCAACCGGACGGGAAAAGCACATGGCGGTTATAGGCTTCACGGCATTCGACAAGAACCGGCTAGATCAGGGTTTCCGAAGCATCGCCGAGACCCTCGCGCTGGCCAAAACCAACGCCATCCTCGATCCTTATTCGACCCTGATCGCCACGAACGCCGAAATCGGCTCGGGCAATGTCTTATATCCTGGCATGGTTGTCCGCGTGGATGGCGGCGCTTGTAGAATTGGCGACACCAACACCTTCTGGCCGTCAACCATTATCCTGGCGGCCGGTGGTGGTCGAATCACCATCGGCGATGCTTGTGCTTTCGGCCCTGGTGGCGCTCGGGTGATCGCGAACCACCCGGATAGTGATTTGTGGGCCTTTGATTGGGTTCGTTTGCTTAACGGCGCCGAGGTCCTGGGCTCCAGCCACCTTGGTGACGGGCCTCAGGTTTTGGGGGCGATTTCCGCCCAAGGGGTGGGACCCGCCAGCGGCGATGACTTCACGGGAACGGACCCGGACTTGCGCGGCGGCGTGCTGAAAGGAGTTGGATTGGCACGGCGAATTCAGCTGGCTGTGGGCGAGGTAATGAGTGGCGCCGGCGATTTCTCGCAAGCGACGATAGAGCGGCAAATCAGTAATCATTAAGGGAAGCGCGTGGTACGAGGATAGCCCTCGGGGCCGGCGCGGTGACGAGCCGGCCCCACGGTGCCATCAATCATCCGATCCGCGCCGTCATCCCACCATCCACCGGCAAATTAACGCCCGTAATGAATAGCGCCTCATCGGAGGCCAGGAACAGGGCGGCGTTTGCCGTATCCCAACCGGTTCCCATTTTCTGGTTTAGCGGCACCTTGGCATCGCGAATCGCCCGCACCTCATCGGCCGAGACACCATTGACGATTGTCCGATATCCAATGGCAATCGGCGTGTCCATCAAACCCGGCATGATCACATTACAGCGGATGCCATAGTCCCAATTGGTGCTGGCCAACATATGACAGAACGCGTTCATGCCGGCCTTCGAAGCCTTGTAGATCACCCGGTCGACGCTGCAGATCGAGAAAATCGAGGAGATACCGATAATCACCCCATCGCGCTGCCCGCGCATGATCGGGACCACCAGCTTGGAGGTCCGGTAGAGGCCTTTCAGGTTTACGTCCATCACCCGATCCCAGATTTCCTCGGGAAGCTGCATCGGGCTCTCGTCCTTGCCCTCGCCGGTGATGCCTACGTTGTATTGCAGGATGTCGATGCGACCATGCCGATCCATACAGGTCTTCACGAAGCCGGCGCAGTCGTCATTGCTGGTCACGTCGCCCCGGACGGCCACGCAATCGCCGCCCTCCGCATGGATCATTGCCGCGGTTTCCTCGGCGCTGGCTAGGTCGCGATCAACCGCCACCACCTTGGCACCCTCCCTAGCGAACAGGATAGAGGTCGCCCGGCCGTTGCCGATCGTATCGCCCGGCGCCTGACCCGCGCCGACGACCAACGCCACTTTATCTTTCAGCCTCATGATCCTTGCCTCCAATCCACCCAAAACTAACGCTTGCATCTTGCCTGCCGGAGCAATCGCCCTCAACCTCGCGGGTGAGACACCAACAGTGATCCCAACCATGCTTGGCTTAGGGCCAGGGCGAGAGATCATCAGAGGAGAAGAGAATGCGCCTCACCGTCGCCGAAGCCCGGTCCCTGACCGAGACCGTCATGATGAAGCTTGGCCATGACAAGAACGATGCCTGGATCATCGCCGATCACATCATCGATTGTGAGTTGCGCGGCCTGAACTATGGTGGCCTGCCCCGTTGTGTAAGCATCTCCGAGCGGCTCGAGCGCATCGGCAAGGCCAGCAAGCCAGTCGAGATTATGCACGAAACCCCGGTCTCAGCCCGGCTCGCCGGTAATGACAATGTCGGCTATGTGGTCGCCTACCGGGCCACCGAGATCGCCATCGCCAAGGCCAAGGCGAGCGGTATCTCGATGGTTGGCGCGGATGGGAATTGGTACACCGGCATGCTGTCCTATTATGCCGAGATGGCAGCGGCCGAGGGGATGCTGACAATGATCATCTCCAACGCAACCCCCTGGGTAGCGCCGCACGGCGCGGTCGATGGCAGGTTCGGCACCAACCCTGTCTGCTATGGATTTCCTAGCACCGGTGATCCGGTGATCTGGGATATCGGCGTTTCCTCGATCATGCATGCCGAGGTGATGTTGGCTCGCCGGATGGGAGAGGAAATCCCCGAGGGCAAGGCCTTCGACCCGGACGGCAACCCTACCACCGATCCCGGCGCGGCACTCGAAGGCGCGTTCACGCCCTGGGGAGGCCACAAGGGCTCGGGCCTGGGGATGGTCGTCCAGCTGCTCGGGATCCTCGCTGGTTCACCAGTGACGGTGCCAGACCTGGCGGATTTCGGTTACATGATGATCACGATGAAGCCGGATCTGATGATGCCGGAAAAGGAATACCGCGAGAAGGTAACCGCCTATGCGGATTCGGTCCGCTCGGCTCGACCTGTCGCCGGCGGTGCGCCGGTTCGCATGCCCTTCGACCGGTCCGCAGCGGTGCGCCGGGAGAGGCTCGCGGAGGACCAGATCGAGGTAAACGAGTTGGTGCTGGAACGATTAAGGGCGATTGCGGGTTAGGTCGGGGGACGGCCAGCATCTGGGAATTGTTACCCCTACATCTCCGCATCCCTGTCGAAAGACGGGGGTGCGGAGATGTAGGGGTAACAAGTACTTACTCATCCTGGACCGGGGGTAACCGCCTCACCCCCGCCACACTCCAAGCTCTCACCCTCGCGCGGTCTGCTTGACAAGTTCTTCCTCCACATCTCTCAGCCGGTCCTTGCCGAAGAACATCTCGTCCCCGACGAAGAAGGTAGGGCCACCGAAATTTCCGCGCTCGACGCTGGCCTCGGTACTTACGCGCAGTTTATCCTTGACCGGCTGCTCCTGGGTGCGCCCCATGATATGCGCCGCGTCAAAGCCGGCGCCGTCCAGAACTCCCTTGATCACCTCGGCATCTCCCATATTCAGGCCCTGCTCCCACATCGCGGAATAAATCACGTCGGCATAACCTGCGAGATAGCCTTCGTCTTCAGCCACGATCGAGCCGCGCATGACCTGGACAGTATTGATCGGGAAATGTGTATTACGGGCATATTTGTCCATGGCGTGCTTAGCGATAAACCGCTCAGTTTCGATACGCAGATACTCCGGCTTGTTCTTGATCTCGCCAAATTGCTCCATCGGCGATTTGTTG
>JAPKDN010000487.1 GCA_028822575.1 Alphaproteobacteria bacterium
CGACCGCTTGCACGAGCGCGTCCTGGACACACTCGTCGGCGAGGTCGAGGTCGCCGAACCGGCCCGCGAGGGGGCGAGCACACGCCCGCCCTCCTCCCGAGACAGCCGCGTGATCGCGGCGTTGACGTCGATGCGAGTTCCCGCGCTCCCTCCGCCCCAAAAAGCTTCCGGCAGATATAATGGACCGATCCTATGATTTCATCCGGGCTAGAGGCTAGGATATCATGCAAGGCAACCGTGGTTACCTGGTCCCCGCACAGGCGGTAAAAGAAATCCTCCCGAATTCTCCCCGCTCTCATCTCGGCAACCAGATCACGATGAGTGGCGGCGATGATCCGCACATTGGCTTGAACCGGTTCGCGCCCGCCGACGCTGGTATACTCGCCCTCCTGTAAAACTCGAAGCAGCCGGGTTTGGGCTTCCGGGGGCATGTCGCCTATCTCGTCCAGGAACAAAGTGCCCCGGCGCGCTTGTTCAAACCGACCTGTGGCACGATTAGCCGCGCCAGTAAAAGCGCCCTTTTCATGGCCGAATAGCTCGCTTTCGATAAGCTCGCGGGGGATCGCCGCCATGTTGATCGCCACGAAGGGGCCGTTGCGACGCTTGCCATAGTTGTGAAGTGCCCGGGCGATCAATTCCTTGCCGGTGCCGGACTCGCCAGCGATCATCACCGTCAGATCTGTTCCCATCAACCGCGCCATAATCCGGTAAATTTCCTGCATGGGCGGCGACCGTCCAATGAGCGGAATTTGCTCGCCATCGGTGTCACCTGGGCGGGAGTCGGGAACGTTTCCTGGCGTGCTCGACAGCCCTTTTCGAACAACCTCCGTCAATTTTGACAGATCGAAGGGCTTGGATAGGTACTCGAACGCGCCCCGCTCGCTCGCCTGTACCGCCGTCAACAGCGTATTGCGCGCGCTCATCACGATTACTCTAAGATCGGGACGCAACCGGCGGATCCGTGGCAAAAGGTCGAGGCCGCTCTCGTCTGGCATGACAACGTCGGTGATCACGAGATCTCCATCGCCGTTCTTGATCCACTCCCACAAGTTGGCGGCGGTCCCCGTCGAGCGAACCACATGGCCGAGACGCGTCAACGCCTGGGTGAGAACAATGCGAATCGCCGGATCGTCGTCGGCGATCAGGATCGTGGCCCTCGCGTCGGTCATGCCGCGCCCCTTGGCGGCGGAAAGCTAAACATCGCCCCCGTTTCGCCGGCGACTCTGGCATCGGCGCCCGCGATCGGTAATGTCACACGGAAGATCGTGCGCCTTGGCTCTGAATCGAACTCCACTACGCCGCCGTGATCAGCCACTACCTTGGCCACGAACGCAAGTCCCAAGCCCGATCCCGATGGTTTCGTGGTCACGAACGGCTCAAACAGGTTGGCGCGCAGGTCTTCAGAAATACCCGGGCCGTTATCCTGGATAGAGATCAGCAAAGGCAGATCCAGCCGTTGCCCACTGCCGCCAACCGCAAGCCGCATACCATGGCGATATGCTGTCGATAATTGGATCTCGCCGCCAATCGACGTCGGTAGTGCCTCGCAGGCGTTCTTAAGTAGATTGATAAACAGTTGTACCAAGATGTCTCGATTTCCCAGTGCCGGCGGAAGCGAAGGGTCATACTGCTCGACGAAGGTAACATGACGCCCAAACCCAGTCGCCGCGACCCGCCTGCAATGATCAAGGACTTCGTGGATGTTGATGGCTTCCTTGTGGATCGGTCGCTCGTCGGCGAAAACTTCCATGCGATCCACTAGCGCGCAAATCCTATCGGTCTCGTTACAGATCAGTTCGGTCAGCGCCTTGTCGTCAGTCTCGATCGTTTGTTCCAACAATTGCGCCGCGCCACGAATGCCGGATAATGGATTCTTAACTTCATGCGCCAGCATTGCCGCCATCGCGGAGACCGATCTAGCAGCACCACGAAACTGCAACTGATGGTGTAGACGGCGCGCGATCGAGCGCTCGAATAAGGTTATCGCGATCTCTCCAAAGGTTTCGGCAACTGGTGAAACCTCGATATTCACCACTTTCATACCAAGTTTGGGGCTCTCCAGAGCGAGGTCATAATCAGCGAAACTACTGCCAGTCGCCCGCGCCTGTTCGATCATGCTGAACAGGGGGCTGTCGGGGGGGATCAAACCTATCAATTTTTGACCGATAAGAACTGATGCGCTTCCGTCGAAGAAGGTTTCGGCCGCTGAATTTAGAAAGTTCAACGCGTTGTCGGCATCAATGGTCATGACCGGGTGCGGCAAGGCGTTCAGGATCGCTTCATGCGCAGAGCCGCCGTCCCGACTTCGTGGCGTTGCCCCCCTCACCTCCCACGACATTACGCGGCTATCCTTTCACTGGCGATGTCGTACAAGGCGCCGATCGCGTTAAAGAGCTGTTTGTCATCCACGGCGGTATTGATCATCTTTCGAAACCGGGCCGAGTCCGGGAGCCCCTTTGTGTACCAGCCGATATGTTTACGGGCGATGCGGGAGCCGGTGCGCGCGCCGTAATGCGAGAGCATCGCGTCGACATGCTCCAGCAATATTTCGCGTTGTTCGCCAAGCGTTGGGTCCAATACTCGCACACCATCTCTCAGAAAACGGGCGACTTGATTGGGAAACCACGGACGGCCATACGCGCCGCGTCCAATCATCACGCCATCGGCGCTCGATATCTTGAGACATTCCACCGCGTCATCCACGGTCTCGATATCGCCATTGGCGACCACCGGGATCGATACCGCGCGCTTAACCTCGGCGATAAAGGCCCAATCCGCATGTCCGTTATACATTTGACAGCGGGTCCGACCATGGACCGTTAGCATCTTCACGCCGGCATCCTCGGCGATGCGCGCCAGTCGTGGAGCATTGCGATCCGTGTCATCCCATCCGGTTCGCATTTTCAATGTTACGGGGATCGAGACCGCGTTCACCACTGCATTGATAATCCGACCGGCTAGATCTTCCTCGCGCATCAGAGCCGAACCGGCGAGCTTGTTGACCACTTTTTTGGCGGGGCAACCCATGTTGATGTCGATGATCGCCGCGCCACGATCTTGGTTAAGACGCGCCGCCTCGGCCATGTCGGCGGGATCCCACCCGGCAAGTTGCACCGCCATCGGGTATTCCTCAGCGCAATCGCTGGCGAGTTTTTGAATTTCATCGCGAACCGCGCGAATCATCGCGCCGCTGGCGATCATCTCGGAGACCACCAGCCCAACACCGCTTCGACGTACGAGTTTTCGGCAAGGTTCATCCGTTACGCCCGACATGGGCGCCAGCAACACTGGATCATCGATCCAGACGGATCCAATTTGAATGCCCATATTTTTGGCAAACTTAGTTCATGCCTAGCATTTGAGCAATCTACACCGGCCCTGCGCTATTTCAAGCGCTTTAAGCCAACGGTGCTGCCACAAGAACATCGGTAACAAACTTAACACCCAGATAGGCAAAGGTCAGCAAAAGGTATGCCAGTAAAACAATGCGAGCCGCCACTCGTCCACGCATGCCGGATTTTCGGTGGACATATAGGATTCCGACGATC
>JAPKDN010000488.1 GCA_028822575.1 Alphaproteobacteria bacterium
CTTCCAAACGACTTTCGTGTCGTTGAAAAGGTGAGATCGTCTGCATAGCGCGAGTATCGGACGCCGTAGGTCTTCGCGATAGCAGTCAGTCTTTCATCTAGGTCGCGCACTGCGAGATTGGCCAACATCGGACTGGTTGGTGCGCCTTGGGGCAAAACGCCGAGCAGGTCTCGTGGATAAAGCGATGTCAAGGATGAGTGTCGAAATTTGGGAGTGCGTCGCTGGGGCAAGACAGCTGTATCGTTGCGATGTTTGTCGCGGAGACGGGTGCACAAGCGCGCAAGCTCAAACGCGACCAGCGGCTGGTGTCGCTGTACCCTAATTAATCAGAATCCGGCCTGAAATTGCCCCGTGAAATCAATGGCGGTTTGCACCCTTAATTTTCATATTGTACCGTTAATTAGCATACTGTGCCCTTAATTGCCGTACGGTCTGAGTTGTGGATAAGTGTCGACCTATTGGGGCGGGAGATTTAGGTGGCCAACAAGCGTCTTGCGAAACATCGTGCAGCGGTTCTTCGGCCGATCCTGGAGCTTGAGAAGAGGGGCGAGCCGATCAGCGCTGCTATTGGTGACGCCGCTTGGGAACTCGGCTTGGCGAAAAGCCACACATGGTCACTCTACCGACGTCTTAGAGAGAACGATGCACGTGCCACGGCGTTGGAGTTGGACCGTCGCGGGCCGAAACCGGGGTCGAAACGGATCGCGCAAGACGTCGAAATCATCATCGATGAGAGTCTGCAGCGTTACTATCTGGTTCGCGAGCGCTCGAGCTTTCTTCGCATCTGGCGTGAGATCCGTGCCGAGTGCGAGGCGAAAGGATTTCAACCCCCGACCCGGAAAACGGTCAAGGCCCGACTCGACGCGATGGATCAGCGAGAGGTCATCCGGAAACGGCGCGGGGCAGAGGAGGCTGACAAGGTCTTTGCCGCGCGTCCTGGCCGACTTGAAGTTTCAGCCCCGCTGGAAGTCGTTCAGATCGATCATACAACTTCGGACATCACGTTGGTCGATCACGTCAATCGACG
The DNA here is from genome assembly GCA_028822575.1 of Alphaproteobacteria bacterium. The sequence goes on from JAPKDN010000488.1 coordinate 1,028, forward strand.
GCCGCTTGCGCGCCCCTATCTGACGGTGGCCATCGACGTCGCGAGCCGGATCGTTCTCGGGGTCCATGTCACTTTCGATGAGCCATCTGTCTTGTCGATCGCCTTGTGTCTCGATCACTGTGTGCGCCGGAAATCGGTGCACGTCCCTGGAACACTGGAAGAGGTGATTTGGCCGACGGCCGGCATTCCTAAGGCGATCCACGTCGACAATGCGCAGGAGTTCCACAGTGACGCCTTTAGAATGGCCTGCGAAGATTGGGGCATTACTGTCGAGTATCGTCCGCTTGGCGGCAAACACTATGGCGGTCATGTCGAACGGCTGATCGGAACGACCATGGGTGCCGTTCATGTGCTGCCCGGGACTACGCATTCCTCAATCGTCGAGAAGGGCGACTATGACAGTGAGAAGCATGCGGCCCTGACACTGACCGAGTTCGAGGATTGGCTTCATCTGGAAATCTGTCGCTATCACAATACGGTTCACCAAGCTCTTGGGAGAACGCCGCTTGCGGCTTGGGCGGACATGGGCGGTGATACCGCCGGACGGCAGGTTGTAGATGTCGATGCCTTTCGGATAAGCTTCATGCCGTTCGAGTGGCGCCAGCTCGGCCGCACCGGTATCACGCTCTTCGGGGTCTATTACTGGAGTGATGTCTTCGCGTCATTGGTTGGACGCGGGCAGGGCAAGGTACAGGTGAAATACGATCCGCGAGACCTGTCGCAGGTCTGGGTCATCGCCAGTGATGGCCGCGTGATCCCGGCGCGCTACCGGGACCTCAGCCACCCGCGAATATCGCTTTGGGAAAGCCGGCGGGCGCGGAAAGAGTGGCAGGAAAAACATGGTGGCCGGATCAACGAGCGGATCCTATTCCAATTGATTGACGCGCAACGGCGGCTGGCTGAGGCGGCGCGCCAAAAGACGCGGACTGCCCGGTTGGACATCGAAAGAGAAGCGCGGCTGCCCCGGCACCAACCAAGCCGTGATCCGTCGCGCGAAATGTTCGCGATCGACACGGGCAATCCTGATCTGCCAACCTATGAGATTGATGAGTTCAATGACCCCAGACGAAAGAATTGACCGTATCCGCGGCGACCATTGGATCGCGTTTGACCGTGCCACGATCGTTCTCAACCGATTGACATCCCTGATGGAAATGCCGCAGCAAAGCCGGATGCCGGGGCTGATGGTTTATGGAAGTTCCGGTATCGGCAAGACAATGATCGCCAAGCGCATGGCGAGTAAATACCCGACACAGTACAACGCCGAACTGGGCGCCACGAAGACACCCATACTGCTGGTTCAGGCGCCGCCCGCGCCGGATGAAAGACGGTTCTATCAGCACATCCTGGCAACGATCGGGGCGCCGATGTGGGGCCGGCATACCGTATCCGAGCTCGAGGTGCGCGCGCTCAGTCATCTTCGGGACATGGACCTTAGGATGTTGATGATCGACGAGGTGCACAATTTGCTTGCTGGCAGCTATCGGGAGCAACGCCGATTCCTGAACATGCTCCGGTTCCTCGCCAACGATCTCTGTGCCTCGCTCGTCGTCTTCGGTGTGAACGAAGCCCTGGAAGCGGTTCGAGGAGACGACCAGCTGGCCCGACGTCTGGACGAACACTATCTGCCGCTTTGGGAAGATGATGTGGAGTTCTCCCGGCTAATCCAGACACTGATTGCCGCGATGGCGCTCGAACAGCGGTCAGGCCTGACAGTGGCGTCGCTACGGACGATCCTGAAAGTGACCGGCGGTGTCACCTCGCGCGTGTTCATCATGATCAAGTCCCTGGCTATCGATGCGATCGAGACCGGTGAGGAGCGGATCACGGACGAAGCAGTTCAGGCCTGGCAGCCGGTTTGGACGAAGCACGCCTGGAACATCCCTCGCCAGCCTGCCGCCGCATTCGGGTGAACGTCAAATCGTTACCGTTCCGGCCACCGCCGTCACGCGATGAGCTTCTGTCCAGCTGGATTGGGCGACTGGCGAAGGCCAATCATTGTTCGGTTGAAGAGCTTTGCGGCTATCTGGGGTTGGGGCGGGGCAGGGTGCCGGAAGGTATCAACGATCTCGGACAGATAGACTGGCTTCGCCTCTGCTCGGCAGTTCAACGGACCCGGCATGAGATTGCGGCCATGACCCTTCCGGATGCGACGCATCACGGTGTGCAATATGTGTCGCGGCATGACTTCCAATACTGCCCGCGTTGTGTCGCGAAATCACCCGATCTGGCCCTCCGCCATTGGCGCTTGGCGTGGTCGATGACATGCGAAACCTGCGGTCAAACACTCGCGGCCAAGTATTCGGCCAACGATGTATCAGGCAGACTTCGTGCTCGAGCTGCACGCGGCGCGGAAGCTCTGAAGACGGCTGCCGCCACAACCGATCCCAGACGGTTGCGCCGGATCGGTATGACCCTGCAAGTCATGTCGGTGCTAAAGATCGGGCATCTATGGTCGCTCACCTCCGTGAGCGAGCGCGAAAGGCTCCTGGCACTTGCTGCGGTCGATA